>NZ_QHHV01000123.1:0-89974 GCF_003947245.1 Actinoplanes sp. ATCC 53533
TCGCCGTACCGGCGGCGGACCGCGGCACCACGTCAAGGTCACCGGCACGGTGCGCGGCACCGCCCGGGCGATCCGCGACATGAGCGCGGTGCTCGCCCGATGAGCGTCCAGGTGCTCGTGCTGGCCAAGACGCCGGTGCCGGGACGGGTCAAGACCAGGCTCTGCCCGCCGTGCACTCCCGGCCAGGCCGCCGTGGTCGCCGCCGCCGCGCTCGCGGACACCGTGGCCGCCGTCACCGCCGCGCCGGCCACGCGTCGCTGCCTCGTCGTCGACGGCGACCATCCGGCACCGCCCGGCTGGCACCGGACGGCCCAGCGGGGCGTGACCCTCGGCGAACGCCTGGTCCACGCCTATGCCGACACCCGGCTGGACGGCGTGGGGAGCCTGTTGATCGGCATGGACACCCCGCAGATCAGCGCCGGGCTGCTGGCCGACGCCGCCCGGCGGCTCGGCGAGGGAGAGGACGAGGACGACGCCGACGCCGTGCTCGGGCTCGCCGAGGACGGCGGCTGGTGGGCTCTAGGACTCCGGAATCCGTCCCACGGCCAGGTATTGCGGCAGGTGCCGATGTCGACGCCGGACACCGGGGCGCTGACCCTGGCCGCCCTGCGGGCTCGTGGGCTCCGTGTCGCGGCGCTACCGACGCTGCGCGACGTGGATACCTACGCCGACGCCCAGGCCGTGGCCGCGCTCTGCCCCGCCGGGAGTCGCTTCGCGTACGCCGTATCCGAGCTGGCCTGCCCGGCGACCGCCGCATGACCGCCGTCACCACCGCACCGGCAGCCGCTCCCTCCGCCCTGGCAGTCTTCGACGCGGCCATGCGCCGCGCCGACGCCGGGCGGGCCGTCATCCTGACGGTCATGGACGACCGTGGCACCGAGCGCCGGATCGACGCCGCCGCCTGGTGCCGCAGCCACCTCCCCGGCGACCAGGGCCTGCTCGCCCGCTGCGCGGGACCGACCCTCGACGTCGGCTGCGGCCCCGGCCGGCTGACCCGTGCCCTGCACCGGCTCGGCCACCCCGCGCTCGGCGTCGACGTGAGCGCGGCGGCCGTCCGGCTGGCCCGCGCGCGAGGCGCCACCGTGCTGCGCCGCGATGTCTTCGGTCCGCTGCCCGGCACCGGCGGGTGGCGGCACCTGCTTCTCGCCGACGGCAACATCGGCATCGGCGGCGAACCCGAAGCGCTGCTGCGCCGATGCCGCGAGCTGCTCTCCCACGCCGGCCAGCTGCACGTCGAGCTGGCTCCGCCCGGAACCCGCAGCTGGTCCGGGGATGCCCGGCTCCGGCATCAGGCGGGAGGTCCGAGCGCGCCGTTCCGCTGGGCCCAGTTGGCCGCCGACGACCTGGCCGGTGCCGCCGACGCGAGCGCCCTTCAGATCCTGGACACCTGGACGGAGGCGAACCGGTGGTTCGCGACCCTGGGTCAGGCCTGACCCCCGGCGACGCGGACCCAGCCGCGGGGCGGCCCCCCGCGTACGCCGTCAGGTTCGCCGACCTGGTCAGAACCGCCGACCAGTGGGTCCGGGCGCCGCTACCGCAGCCACCGGCGTCGCTGCGGCGCGGGCCGCTGCGGCCAGATGCCTTCGACTCGAAGCTGCGTTCGCCGAGGCTGGCCAGCCTGCTCGGGATCGCCCTCGCCGTCGCGTTCACGATCTGTTTCGTCACCGGGCTGCTCAGCCACTTCATCCAGCACCCGCCCGGCTGGTTCTGGTGGCCGTCCCGCCCGGTCGGCCTCTACCGCGTCACCCAGGGCCTGCACGTGGCGACCGGGCTGGCCACGGTGCCGCTGCTCGGCGCGAAACTCTGGTCGGTCTACCCACGCCTGTTCGGCTGGCCGCCGGTCCGCGACATCGCCCACGCGATCGAGCGGGCCGGCATCGGCGTGCTGGTCGCCGCCGCGCTGTTCCAACTGGTCAGCGGCATCCTCAACGTCTCTCACTGGTACGCCCCGATGCCGTTCTTCTTCACCGCGGGGCACTACTGGTCGGCGTGGCTGGCCGTCGGCGCGCTGATCGCCCACATCGGCGTGAAACTCCCGGTCGTCCGGCAGGCCCTGACCCGGGCCGCTCCCGACCGGACCGCGCCGGGCGCGCTCACCCGCCGTGGCCTGCTCGGCACCGTCGGCGCGGCCGCCGGCGTCATCACCCTCGCCACCGTCGGGCAGACCGTCGCGCCGCTCGCACCCGTCTCCGTCCTCGCGCCCCGGCGGGCCCGCACCGGGCCGCAGCGCCTGCCGGTGAACAAGACGGCCGCCGGCGCGGGGGTGCGCGACGCCGCCTTCGATCCGGGATACCGGCTGACGATCGCCGGCCCCGCGCGGACGCTCAGCCTGAGCCTGCCCGAACTGGCCGCACTGCCGCAACACACGGTCGTTCTGCCGATCAGCTGCGTCGAGGGCTGGAGCGCCACCGGCACCTGGACCGGCATCCGGCTGCGTGACCTGATCGCGCTGGTCGGCGTCGACCCCGAGGACGCCGAGGCCCACGTCGAATCCCTCGAGGCCCGCGGCCGGTACCGGGCGACGACAGTGCCGCCCCCACACACCCGTGACCCGTTCACCCTGATCGCGCTGCGGCTCGGCGGCGACGTCCTGCATCCCGATCACGGCTACCCGGCCCGGCTCATCGCCCCGAACCGTCCCGGTGTGCTGCAGACCAAGTGGGTCGGCCGGATCGCGGTCCGGAGCCCGAGATGAAGACCGCGCGGCGCGCGCTGATCGCGTCCGGCGCGCTCATCATCGCGTACGCGGTCAGCGGCGCCCTCGCCGACAGTGACTTCAAGTTCGGGACGCTGGCCTTCCTGGCCGCCGTCATCGTGGCTCACGACGGGCTGCTGATGCCGCTGACGATCGGCGCCGGCGCCCTGATCGGCCGGATCGTTCCGCCCACGTCGCGCACACCCGTCCGGGTGGCCGCAGTGCTCAGCCTGGCGCTGACGATCGTGGCGTTCCCACTGGTCCTGGGCAGTGGCCGGGTTGCCGACAACCCGTCCGTCCTGCCGCTGCACTACGGCCGCGGCCTGTTCGTGGTCTACACGCTCATCTGGGTGACGACCACCGTAGTCGTGGTAGCGCGGCGCCGGCGCCATCGCCCGCACCGGGGCGAGGGGAACTGACCGGCACCGATCAGGCGGTCGACGCCGGGATGTGCAGGACGAAGCGGCAGCCGCGGTCGATGTTGTGTGCCTCGACCCGGCCGCCGTGTGCCTCGACCAGGCCTCGGACGATGGCCAGCCCGAGGCCGCCGCCGGTCATCGCCGCCGGCAGGCCGGTGCCGTGCGCCGGGGTCCTGGCCCGCTCGCCGCGGAATGCCACGTCGAACAGCCGCGGCAGGTCGGCCTCGGGGATACCGCCGCAGGTGTCGGAGACCGCCAGCCACACGTCCTTACGGTCATGGCCGGCGGCGATGCGCACGGTGCCGTCCGGCGGGGTGTACCGGACCGAGTTGACCAGCAGGTTGGTCACCGCCCGGGCCAGCTCGGGCTCGCTGGCCATCACTGTCGGCCAGCCGGAATCCGCGGCGATCAGCCGGATCCGCCGGCTGGCGGCCAGCGGCGCGATGGTGGTGAGGGCATCGGACACCAGGTCGGCCAGCGGAATCCTGGTGGGCACCAGCCGCAGCGCCCCGGCGTTGATCCGCGACAGTTCGAACAGGTCGTCGACCAGCCGGGTCATCCGGTCGGTCTCGACGCCGATCCGCCGGTGGTATTCGGCCACCGTGCCGCGGTCGTGCACGACGCCGTCCTCGAGGGCCTCGGCCATCGCCCGCAGCCCGGCCAGCGGGGTGCGCAGGTCGTGCGACACCCAGGCGACCAGCTCGCGGCGGCCGGCCTCGGCCTTGCGCTCCTGCGCCTCGGCCTGCGCCGCCCACACCGCGGAGGCCGCCAGGCGCCGCCCGAAGGTGAAACCCACGGCGAGACTCACCAGCGCCGAGGCCGCGACCGTGACGAGCACGACCTGCAGGTCGTGCGCCGAGAGGAACATCGCCTGGGCGACGGTGACGACGCCGGAGACCACCGCGATCACGGTGGCGGCGAGCAGCACGCCGATGTGCACGAGGATCGACCGCCCGCGCAGCAGCCGCAACGCGATGGCGCCACCGGTCGCGATGACCGTCCCGGACAGCAGCGCGTAGAGGCCGATCAGCAGCATGTCTTTCACGCCGTACCCCCGGTTGTCAGCGGAACCGCCGAGGGGCCGGGGCGTTCAGCCACGAGCCCGGGCGACGCCGGCGGGTTCGTAGCTGTAGCCGACGCCCCAGACGGTGAGGATGCGCCGTGGTGCCGCGGGATCCTTCTCGATCTTCTCGCGGAGCCGGCGCACGTGCACGGTCACGGTCGACTGGTCGCCGAACTGCCAGCCCCAGACCTGCTCGAGCAGATCGGCCCGGGACCAGGCCCGGGCGGGGTGCCGCAGCAGGAAGGCGAGCAGATCGAGCTCCCGCCCGGTCAGCGCGAGGGGTTCGCCGTCCAGGTGCGCGATCCGGCGCCGGAGATCGACGCTGAGGCCGGCGTCGTGCAGCATCGCCGGTTCCGGCTGCGCCGCGGCGGGAGCGGCCCGGCGGAGCACCGAGCGGATCCGCAACACCAGTTCCCGGGGCGAGAACGGCTTGGTGACGTAGTCGTCGGCACCGACCTCGAGGCCTAGCACCCGGTCGGCCTCCTCGCCGAGCGCGGTGAGCATGACGACGGGCAACTCCGGCCACTGCCGGCGCAGCCGCCGGCACACCTCGATCCCGTCGATGCCCGGCATCATCAGATCGAGCACGGCGAGGTCGGGCGGGAACGCCGCCGCGGCCGCCAGCGCCTCGGCACCGTCGGCAGCGAGCCGGACCAGGTGGCCGTCCTGCTCCAGGTAGCGGCGGACGACATCACTGACGGTCGGGTCGTCATCGACGACGAGTACGCGGTACGGCACGTACCGACGCTACCCACCCCCAACCGGTCAGGCCGCGGACAGGACCTTTCGAAATACTTACGGGTTGCCGGCGCCGGTCAGCTCCGCAGCGCCGTGACCGGGCCGGCCCCGCGTTTGGGGCAGGGGAGAACCTTCATGAAGATGCCGGGCTGCTCGGGCGGGCTGACGCTGAGGGTGGTGTCGCCGTCCTTGACGAAGTTGGCGAGCTTGTTGGCGACGAAATCGCCGATGTCGGACTGGGCCTCCTCGGTCGAGCCGCCGATGTGCGGGGTGAGGATGACGTTCGGCAGACCGCGCAGCTCGGAGATGAACTCATCGCCGCAGCCCTTTGGCTCCGCGGAGAAGACGTCGACCGCCGCGCCGGCCAGGTGACCGCTCACCAGGGCGTCCCGCAGCGCCAGCCGATCGACCACGATGCCGCGGCAGAGGTTGAGGAAGAGGGCGCCGGGGCGCATCCGCTTGAACTGCTCGGCACCGAAGAAGCCGGCGTTGCCCGGCCGGCCGTCGACGTGCAGCGTGACGACGTCGCTGCTCTCCAGCAGCTCCTCGAGGGTGGCACACCGGTGCGCGTTGCTCAGGGCCAGCTTGTCGTCGGTGTCGTAGAACGACACGCGCATGCCGAGGTTCTCGGCGAGCACGGAGAGTTGGGTGCCGATGTTGCCGTAGCCGACGATGCCCAGCCGGCGGCCGCGGATCTCGTGGGCGCCGACCGCCGATTTGTCCCAGACGCCCTGGTGCATCAGCGCGTTCTTCTCGGTCAGCCGGCGGGTCATCATGATGATCTCGGCGATGGCCAGCTCGACGACCGAACGGGTGTTGGAGTACGGCGCGTTGAAGACGGTGACACCTTCGCTCGCGGCGGCGCCCAGGTCGATCTGGTCGGTGCCGATGCAGAACGCGCCGATCGCGACCAGGCTGTCCGCGGCTTTCAGCACCCGGGCGGTCACCTGGGTCTTGGACCGGACGCCGAGCAGGTGCACACCCGGGATGCGCTCGATCAGCTCGGCCTCGTCCAGGGCGGTGCGGACGGACTCGACGTGGTAGCCCTCGGACTCGAGCCGGGCCACCGCGTCGTGATGGATGCTCTCCAACAGCAGGACTCGCATCTTTGCGATCTCCCCTTCTGCACGCATGGACCAGCGAACCCCCGCTTACTGAGGGTTACCGGTCGATCTCGGGGAGAGGTACGGATCGCGACGCGGCAACGGATCGGTCCGGCCCGGGTTCCGGGCCGGAAATAAGGACGGCGAAAGGTTCGGCCTTCGGCGATTCGCCCGATAAGTGCCATGAGGTGACCGACTCGGGTCGGGCCGTAAGCCGGTCGATATGCGGCTGATACGGCCCACGTTGACCGGTCCGGCCGCGCCCCTTTCCTTTTGCTTAATTCCTGGCACGGATTCATTGAACTGACTGTCTGGGAGATCCGTGTCATCGGGAGAGTACCGACGGTGACGGCGGTGTGCTGGAGGACAGAATCGTGGACATCAGAAGTCGTTCCGCGGCCTGGGCCGCCCGAGTGCGCGGCCGGCACTGCCTCCAGGTCAGCCCGCTGTGGCCGGCCGGCCGGTGGCTGCTCGGCCGGGCGGCGCTGGTGGTCACTCTGCGCGGGCAACCGATGGCCCGGCGGCTCGCGGTGGTGGTGTTGCTGCCGACCACGGTCGCCGCCTCCTTCGGCCTGCTGCGGGTCAGCGACGCGCGGGAGGCCGAACAGCCGCTGGTCGAGGCGCAGCGGTACGCCCTGATCAGTCAGGCCGCGGTCAGCGCCACCGAGGCGCTCGAGGACGAACGTGACGGGGCCGCGCCGGCGGTGGCGAGCGAGCAAGGCCGGCCCGACCTGTCGGGCGCGTACGAGCAATCCGACCGTGGCCTCGCGGCGGTGCTCGCGGCCGTCGCCGAGGTCCGCGACCCGTCCCTGGAGTTCGCGCGGGACGAGTTGAGCACCCGGATCGCGACCCTCGAAGAGCTGCGCCTGACCGCCTTCTCCGACTCCTTGTCGGCGGTCACGACCGTGAACCGCTACGCCCAGCTGATCCTCGACGTCATCGAGCTCGGCCGCCGGGCGGACAGCCGGGCGATGCTGCTGGCCGGTGACCCGTCGGTGGCCGGCCGCACCCTGGGCGTGTACGACCTGCAGGAAGCGGCCGGCCTGAACTCGCAGCGCCGCGCCCTCGGCACGGCGCTGCTCTCGCGCGGCACCGAGGCGCGCGGCGAGCGGGCGGTGCTCGGCGGCTACGGGATCCTGGTGAGCCTGCAGACCGCGTCGTTCCGGTCGGTGGCCGGCCCGGACACCGTCGCCATGTTCCAGGCCGCCGACGTCGAGGCGGCCGCGGCCGACGTCGAGGTGCTCGCCCAGCGCATCACGGCGGCGAGCGAGGCCGGCGCCTCGGTCGACCTGCCGCTGCGACAGTGGACGGAGGTGACGACGGAGTATCTGACCAAGGTCCGCCAGGTCCTGCGCAACGCCGTCGACCGAGCCCTCGCCGATATCACCGCGCTGCGCGCCGCCCGCGCCGAAGGGACCCGCACCAACCTGGCCGTCGTCGTCGCCGTGCTGCTCGGTGCGGTGCTGCTGGCCGGGCTCGTCGGTGGCGGGCTGACGGTGGAACTGCACCGGTTACGCGACCGGATGCGCGACGTCGGCGAGCGCCGGCTGCCCCGGCTGGTCGCGGCGCTGGCACAGCCGCCGGTGGAGCCCGGGTCGCCGTCCCGCTCCCGGCGGCGGCCTCCCGTGTTCCCACCGGGCCCGGCGCCGAGCAGCCCGGACGAGATCGGCCAGGTGGCGCTGGCCTTCGAGAACGTGCACCGGCAGGCGATCCGGCTGGCGACGGCGCAGGCCGAGCAGCGGGCGACCACGGCCGGCATCGCCCGCACGCTGACCCGCAGGAGCCAGGAGCTCATCGGCCGGCAACTGACCCTGATCACCGAGCTCGAGCAGCGTGAGCTGGACCCGGACAAACTGAACAGGCTGTTCGGCCTCGACCACCTGGCGACCCGGATCCGGCGGCACGGCGACAGCCTGCTCGTGCTGACCGGCGTGCCCGCCGCGTGGCACTGGCCGCAGTCGGCCACCCTGACCGAGGTCGTCCAGGCCGCGGCCGCCTCCACCGAGCAGTACCGCCGGGTCGAGATCAGCCCGCTGCCCGAGACGGGCGTCCGCGCCGCCGGCATCGTCGATCTGCTGCAGATCCTGGCCGAGCTCATCGACAACGCGACCCGCTTCTCCCCGCCGGACACCCCGGTGCGGATCACCGCCGGGCCGCTCGCCGTCGGCGCGATGCGGGTCGAGGTCCGCGACCAGGGGTACGGGCTGGGCGAGCGCGCCGCCGCGGAGCTCAACGCCCGGCTGAGCCACCCCCGGCCGGACGGGATCACGGACGAGCCGAAGCTCGGGCTGCACGTGGCCGGCACCCTGGCGGCGCGGACCGGTATCGCGGTGCACCTGCTGCCGATCGAGCGAGGTTGCGTGGCGACGGTGGTCGTACCGCCGCGGCTGCTGTGCCCGGCGCCGCAACCGCAACCGGATCCGGCGAGGGCCGAGTCGCCGGCCGGGCCGTCGCCGGTGATCCAGGGAGCTTCCCGCGGGGCATGACGGCCGTCCGTTTCCGGCGGCCAAGGGTTTCTGGTACGCGACGTCGGGCCGTGTCATCAGCGGCGACCCCGGGATGCGACGCCAGGCCGGGGCCGGTCAGAGGCGCGGTGTGCCACGTCGCGTCCGCTGTCCCGGTGTCGGCGTCGAAGGTGTTGCCCTTCCCCGCGCCGGTGAGCTTTCCCGCCATTAGCCCTGGCCGACCTGGACGGTGAGCAGCGGCGAGCAGGGAAACCACCCCATCGAATTACGGGACATTGCTTACTGTTGCCGCGCCTACTGTTGCCGCGGTTACTTTTGCCGCGCTTACTGTTGCCATGAGGAATAACCGATCACGGGTGCGTCCATGATCGGCCGGACCGTGCCGAAGCGTTCTGCGGTATCCGGGCCCGGCATTCACCGATGTGTCGAAAGTGTGACCGGCCCGGCCCCGGAAACGCGGAATCGATCGGAGAACCGACTTCCGCTTTGTTGGCGGAAGAAGGTTCTCCGATCGACGTCACGGTGACCTGAATGACGGGCACCGCGTATTCGTCACATTACCGTGCCGGTCGCTGGTCTCCTCAGCGGCCGTTGATTGCCGAGGCGAGGGCATTCCGCGCGAATTCCATGGCCTGGGCACCGGAGTTGATGTCCTCCGCGGCACCGCGCAGCATCCGCTGGCTGCCCCGCGAGGCATCCGGGTTCTGGGCGACCGCGGTCTGCGCCATGGCCAGCGACTGCTGGGCATCGGCCATGGCGGCCTGGGTGTTCGACACGGCCTGCCGCAGCTGCGCCACACCGGCGGCCACCTGCCCGTTGCGGATGAGTCCCACGGCCTGCCTGATGGACTGCGCCGCACCCATGCCGGCCTGCTCGGCCTGCAGGCCCTGCGCGGTGGCCGCGTCGGCCTGCTGCGTACCCACGTCCTCGCAGCCGTCGGCGATGTTGTCACCGACCTCCATCGCCTGCTCGGCGGCCGCCATGGCCTGGTCCGCCGCCTCCATGGCGGCGTCCTGCTGGAACTCGGTCAGGCCCTGCTGTGCCATGCCCGGCGCCTGCTGATTGACGGTGCCGGCATTCGAGGCGCCGAGGGTGACCGCGATGCTCACCGCGACGACCGCGCCGATTCCGGCACCGAGCCAGGCCTTGCGACGTACGTTCCGCATTTGTTTCTCCGTTCTCGACATCGGTGAGCCGACCTCGAAAACCCACGACGAAGCGCGCCGGAACAAGCCGGCGTCGCATCATGGGGTGGTTGCACACGTCCCGAAAAGGACGTGTGCCGAGAGTCTTTCCGAGTATCGGCTACCCGAACTTAATGATTCCTTGTGGTTATGTACGAGGGGCCCGAGCCCATGGTTCAAACTTCTTCAGCGCAAGTTCTGCGCAGGGGGGCTGCGTCGCGACATTTCCGAACCCGCCGCATCCACCGTGGACGCCTGGAGCGTGAAGACGTCCACCAATGTCCCGGCACAAAGTCGGCTACCTGGAGCTGCCGATCGCGGACATCCCCGCGCGGCTGCCCGCCGTCAGGAGCCGAGCACCATCAACCTCGTGGTGGCGGCTGACCCACTGAGCCAGAGCGTCTCGCGGCGCGGCAACCCCGACCTCGACCTCGACCTCGACCTCGACCTCGACCTCGACCTCGCCGATCCTGATCCTGATCCTGATCCTGATCCTGATCCTGATCCTGATCCTGATCCTGATCCTGATTCAGGAGATGATGCCGAGCCGGAAGACGGCGTCCCGGGCGAGGAGGAAGCCGACGATGCCGACGATCCAGGCCATCGCGTCGCTGCGGAGCATCCAGTCGCTCAGCCGGGTCAGCAGCGGGATGACGTGCTGCCCGGCGGCCAGGCGGGCGATCAGCAGCAGGAGCGCGGGAGCGATCATCACCAGGCAGTAGCCGGCCATGACCAGCGCGATGTGCGCCGCGGGCAGCGCTGCCGTGGTGACCATTCCGATGGCGGCGAGGTAGGGCAGCATCGTCGTCACCTCGACGGCGGCGGCCGTGAGCGCCAGCCCGGCGAGGGCTGCCGCGCCGCCGCTGTCGGCCAGGGCGCGTTCCCGCCAGCCGAGCAGCCGGCCGCTCGTGGGCGCTGTCTTGTTCCTGCGTTCCAGCCGGAAGCTCCAGAAGAACAACGCTACGCCGACGATGAGTTGCGCCCACAGCACCGGGCGGGTGTCGAGGAGGCGGGTGATCTGCGGCAGGAATGCGTCCGCGCCCAGCGCGACGGCCACCCCGACCGCGAAGTAGAAAGCGGCGACCGTGCCGAGGAAGACCAGCATGCGCGCGGCCCGGACCCGGCCGGGGTGGATCAGCAGCCAGGCGGGGATCAGCAACGTTCCGAAGCTGGTGGAGTCGATCAGTGCGAGGACGGCCAGTGAACCCAGCAGCGCGAATTCCATGACAGGACTCTGCGGTGTGGCGGCGGCCCGCCGCGTCGGCCGAAGGATGTCGTGGTTGCCGGGCGCGTACAACCTTCGACGGATGTTGGTCGGTGCGGCCTGTGATGGGATGGGGCCGTGGGAGCGGCGGAGTTGCGAAACCGGCTTGTCGAGCGCTGGCGGAGCAGCACCCGGTTCCAGGACGTGACGGCCGCGGTGGGGACGTTCGCCGCCGGCCTGGTGTTCAACCTCATCGGCCTGACCGACGTCTGGTCCTCGGTCCAGGTCGGCCGCCTCGCCGGTGCTCCCGGCTGGTGGCACACCGTCTTTCTGGCCGTCGGCTGCCTGGCCATGCTCGGCAAGCGCCTCCGTCCGATGGTCGCGCTCAGCGTGGGCAGCGTCGCGGCCGTCGCGGACCTGGCGTTCGGCGGCAGTATCGCGCTCGTCATGGTCATGTTCGACCTGCTCCTGTCGGCCGGGCTGTTCGCCTCCGCCCGCGCCCGGGCCGCGGTGACGACCGCGGTGTTCGTCGTCGTCGGCACCGCCAGCGTCGTGGGCGGCCTGGCCGCGGGCGAGTTCCGCGTCGCCGTCTTCGTCGGCCTGCAGCTGACCACCTTGCTGTTCGTGCCGCTGTGGTGGGCGGCCAACATGCGTCAGCAGCGCTCGCTGGGCGTCCTCGCCGCCGAGCGGACGACCCGGGAGGCAGTCCTCGCCGAGCGCGCGGCGATGGCCCGCGACCTGCACGACGTCATCGGCGCCCACCTGTCCACGACCGCGATCCACTCCGGAGCCGTGCTGGCGCTGCCGCCGGAGACCGAACGCGACCGGGCGGCGCTGCGCGCGGTCCGCACCAGCAGCCTGGCGGCGCTGGAGGAGATGCGCTCGATGATCCTGCTGCTGCGGGCCGAGGACGCCGCCGCCGAGGATCCCACGCTGCCCGGCGGGCTGGACCGCGTGCCCGACCTCGTCGAGGCGGCCGTGGCCGGCGGGCTGCGGGTCGACGTGCACACCCGGGAGATCCCGCGGATCCCGGTGCTGGTGGCGCACGCCATCTACCGGATCGTCCGGGAGGCATTGACCAACGCGCGCAAACACGCGCCGGCCTCCGACGTACGCCTCGACGTGCGCGAGGCCGGCGACCAGGTGACGGTGACGGTCACCAACACGCTGACCCGTTCGGACGGTCTCGGCCACCACGCGCTGAGCTCGGGCACGGGCCTGACGTCGATGCGGGAGCGGGCCGCGCTGCTGGGCGGCGAACTGACCGCGAGCCGCGACGGCGACCGCTGGCGGGTCTTCGCGACGCTGCCCCTGCGTCCCCGGGAGCGCCCGTGACAGGGCCGGCGATCCGCGTCCTGCTCGCCGACGACCATGCCGCGATCCGGGCCGGACTGTGCCTGATGCTGGAACAGGCCGCCGACATCGTCGTGGTGGGGGAGGCGGCCGATGGCGCGATCGCGATCCGCCAAGCCGCCGCGCTGCGCCCCGACGTGGTGCTCATGGACATCCGGATGCCCGGCACCGACGGCATCGCCGCGACCCGCGCGATCACCTCGGCCGGCATGGCCGACGTGCTGATCCTCACGACGTTCGACGTCGACGAATATCTCTTCGGCGCACTGCGCGCGGGTGCGGCCGGCTTCCTGCTGAAGTCGGTGGAACCGGCCGCCTTGGTCGAGGCAGTGCGCCGGGTCGCGGCCGGGGACGGCGTCATCGCGCCGGAGGTGACCCGCCGGCTGCTCGCCGTCTTCGCCGCCACCGAGCCGAGGCCGGCGGCCGCCCGCGGGCACCCCTCGCTCGACAGCCTCACCGGCCGTGAACGGGAGGTGCTGGCCGCGCTCGGTCGCGGACTGTCCAACGCCGACCTCGCGGCGACCTTCGCGATCAGCGAGGCCACCGCGAAGACCCACGTCTCCCGCGTCCTGGCCAAGCTCGGCTGCACCTCCCGGCTGCAGGCGGCGATCCTCGCCAAGGAAACCGGCATCGCCTGAACCAAACGGATTCGCCGAGGTAGCGGTTCCCGGCCGGGTCCGGGCCCCTCACCGATCCTCGGTACGGACGCCCTGACCAGGGCGAACCGGCCACGGCGTCGATCAGCGCCGGTTCGCGTGGCCGTATCCGTCGCGTGGCCGTGAACGTCGCGCGGCCGTAAACGTCGCGGGGCCGTATCCGTCGCGGGGCGGGCCGACGGCGCGGTGGCCGTCCTCGCGTAGGTCCAAACCGTGGAACCACCCGGGTAGTCATTGCCCGGCACCGTGCGGCGACCACGGGTCATTCGCGGCCCGTGATCAGCCGCCGGGCGGCGGAGGCGATGTGCGGCGCGTCGACAGCTGCCCAGGCCAGCAGTTCGGCGCCGGACCCCGAACCCGGCATGCCGCGGACGGCGAGGTGGGCGACCTGGAGGTCGGTGATGCCGTCGGCGAGCAGGCTTTCGGTGACCGCCGAGCCGAGGCCGCCTTCCGGGCGGTGGTCCTCGACGACGACGATCCGGCCGCCCGTGGTGGCGGTGGCCGCCGCCAGGGTGGCGCGGTCGATCGGTTTGACGGAGTAGCAGTCGATGACGCGGGCGGCGATGTGCCGCTCGGCCAGCATGTCCGCGGCGCGCAGGCACTCGTGCACGGTGACGCCGGCCCCGACGAGGGTGACCTGATCGTCGTCGCCGGCGCGCAGCGTCTTGGCGCGGCCGATGGGGAAGGTCTCATCGTGGGGGTAGAGGACGGGGTAGGCGCCCCGGGTGACGCGCAGATAGCTGATGCCGGAGGTCGTGGCCATCGTGTTGGTGAGGGCGGCGGCGCTGGTCGCGTCGCTGGGATAGAGCACCGTGGAGCCGTGCACCGCGCGCAGCATCGCGATGTCCTCCAGGGCCATCTGCGAGGGGCCGTCCGCGCCGATCTCGACGCCGGCGTGGGAGCCGACGAGGCACAGGTCGACCCCGGAGATCGCGCCCATCCGGATGAAGTCGTGCGCCCGGGTCAGAAACGCGGCGAATGTGGAGGCGAACGGGCGGTAGCCCCGCACAGCGAGTCCGGTGGCGGCAGCGACCATCTGCTGCTCGGCGATGAACATCTCGAAGTAGCGTTCTGGGAAGGCACGGGCGAACTCGTCGGCGTAGGTCGAGTTGCTGACCTCGCCGTCCAGGGCGACCACCCGCGGGTCGCGGCCGCCGAGGGCGAGCAGCGCGTCACCGTAGGCCTTGCGTGTCGCCACGCTCTCGCCGACGGCGTACCGGGGCCACCAGGCATGGCTCCGGCTCAGCACGGGCGCCCGGCCGGCCGTGCGAGCGGGGCGAGGACCGCGGATGATGACGCGGCGTTCGCCACCGAGCTCGGCGATGGCCCTGGCGGCCATGTCAGGTGGCAATGGCTTGCCGTGCCAGTCCGGGCTGTTCTCCACCTCCGAGAAGCCCTTGCCCTTGACGGTCCTGGCGAGGATCACCGTGGGCCTGCCGTCGGGAGGACTCTCGGCGGCGGACAGGGCGCCGTCGATGGCCTCCAGGTCGTGGCCGTCGACGGCGATGGCACGGGCGCCGAATGCCTCGGCGCGGCGTGCGTAGGCATCGAGGTTCCAGCCGAGCTCCGTCTCGCCGCGCTGGCCGAGCCGGTTGACGTCGACGATCGCGACGAGGTTGGACAGGTGGTAGTGGGCGGCCTTGTCCAACGCCTCCCAGATCGAGCCCTCGGCGGTCTCGCTGTCGCCGCACAGTACCCAGACTCGGTACGGCCGCCGGTCCAGGTACTTACCGGCCAGCGCCATCCCGACCCCGGCGGGCAGGCCCTGACCCAGCGAACCGGTGGCCACGTCCACCCAGGGCAGCACGGGGGTGGGGTGACCCTGCAGTCGCTGGCCGAGACGGCGGTAGCCGGTCATCAGCTCGTTGTCGTCGATGACACCGACGGCCTTGAACATCGCGTAGAGCAGCGGGGACGCGTGCCCCTTGGAGAAGACGAGGTGGTCGTTGTCGGGCAAGCGCGGCTGGTCCCAGTCGTAGTGCAGGTGGCGGGTGATGAGCGCGGCGACGAGGTCGGCGGCGGACATGCTGGAGGTGGGATGCCCGGAGCCGGCGCTGGTCGACGCGCGGATCGAATCGATCCGCAGCTGGGCGGCGAGTTCGGCCACCGCCCTGAGGCCGGATCCGGACGTCGGCGCGATGGCGGTCATGCTGACTCCCTGCGGACGGCAGACGGTGGAACTGGGCGCACCCGTGAGATCCCGGTCATCGACGGCCGTCCCGGCGTGGCGAGAACGTGGTTGTCGCGCCGGCCGCGCGGGGTACGGCCGTTTCGGGGAGCGCGGACAGGGGGAGGGCGATCGCCTCGAGGGGTTTGCGCTCGGCCGGTACGCCGAGGACGATTTCGACGACACCTCCGATGATCATGATGCCGCCGCCGATGAGGTAGCCGACGAACAGCCGCCCCGGGTCGGTGCCGGCGCCGATGAGGTGGCCGTAGAGCACCGGGCCCACGGCGCCGAAGCACTGGGCGATGGCGAAGAACACCGCGATGGCGCGGGCCCGTACCTCGATCGGGAAGATCTCGCTGACGGTCAGGTACGCGGCGCTGGCGCCGGCCGAGGCGAAGAAGAAGATCACGCACCAGGCGACAGTCTGCGTGACGGCGTTCAGCATGCCCCGATCGAACAGGTAGGCCGAGATGGTGAGCAGGACGCCGGAGAGCAGGTAGGTGCCGGCGATCATCTGCTTGCGGCCGACCGTGTCGAAGAGCCGGCCGATGGTGAGCGGGCCGAGCAGGTTCCCGGCCGCGAAGCCGATCAGGTACACCGGCGCGTTCGCCGCCGGCACGGCGTAGAAGTGCGTCAGCACGAGGACGTACGTGAAGAAGATCGCGTTGTAGAGGAACGACTGGGTGATCATGAGGGTGGCGCCGAGCAGCGAGCGCCGCCAGCGGTCGACGAACAGCACGCGCAGCAGGGCCCGGTATCCCGAATGCTCGTCCCTGACCTCGATGGCCCGGCGTTCGTCGACCGGCGCCAGGGCGATGCCGCGTGACCGGGTCTGCGCCTCGATGGCCGCCATGATCTGCTCGGCTTCCGCGGCCCGGCCGTGGGTCAGCAGCCAGCGCGGGCTCTCCGGCAGGTGCCGACGGACGAAGACGATCACCACGGCGAGGACCGGGCCGAGCAGGAACGCGAGCCGCCAGCCGGTGGACACCGGCAGCAGGTTCAGGAACAGCAGGGAGCCGAGCGTCCCGAGGATGGCGCCGGCCCAGTAGGTTCCGTTCACGCCGATGTCGACGCGGCCGCGGTAGTGCGCCGGGATCATCTCGTCGATCGCCGAGTTGATGGCCGCGTACTCGCCGCCGATGCCGGCGCCCGCGATCAGCCGGGTGGCGAACAGGTAGAGCATCCAGCCGGTGCCGTGGCCGAGGGTGAGCGCGGTGAGCCCGCTGCCGGCCAGATAGACGAGCAGGGTCACGGTGAACAGATTGCGCCGGCCGAGCCGGTCGGACAGGTGCCCGAAGAACAGGGCCCCGATCACCTCGCCGACCAGGTAGACGGTGGCGATGGCGCCGACCGCGGTCGCCGACATGCCCAGGGTGCCGGGCTGGCTCAGCACTCCGGTCACGGAGCTGGCGACGGTGATCTCCAAACCGTCCAGCACCCATGCGACGCCGAGCGCCGTGACCATGCGGGTGTGGAACGGCGTCCAGGTCAGGCGGTCCAGCCGGGCCGGGATCAGGCTCCGGACGACCCCGGGTGCTGTGTTGATCGCTACCATGGTGATCCTCCTCCGACCGGGTCATGCGACCGCGGCCGTGCCGCGGCCGACCGAGTTCGAGGCCACCATTGCTCGCCGGCATCCGGTGCGACCTCACCGGCAGCGCCCAATCGGATTGGCGGCTAGCTGGTAGTCCGCTCAATACTGGAGTGGACCTTGCAGCTGCGGACGGCAGGGGAAACCGCGATGACACGGCGCCGGCGGACCGCGCCCATCGTGCGCTGGTCGGGCCGGACGGCCGCCGGCGTGCTGATGGTGGCTGCCGTCACCGGCCTGATCGCGCTGCTGGAGCCCCGCGTCGCGCCGCTGCACCTGCTGGCGCTCTACCTGCTTCCCGTGCTCGCGGTCGCGGCGCTGTGGGGCGCCGGGCCGGCGGCTCTGGTCTCGGTCCTGAGCACGACGGTGTACGCGTACCTGTTCGTCCCGCCGGAGGCCTCGTTCGCGGTCGGCGACCGGCACGAACTGATCGGCCCGGGCGTCTTCCTGGCCACCGCGGTGGTGGCCGGTTCCCTCGCCGACCGACTGCGCACGGCGGCACTCGACTGGGCCCGGCTGTCCGCCGAACAATCGGCGCTGCGCCGGGTCGCGACCCTGGTGGCGCAGGGACCCGCGGCCCAGGCCGTCTTCGAGGCGGTCACCCGCGAGGTCGGCCTGCACTGCGGCGCCGACCTCGCCCGGATGGAACGCTACGAGCCGGACGGCACGGCGACCGGCGTCGCCGCGTGGAGCCGGGCGGCGGCCGGCCTCGCGGTCGGCAGCCGGTTTCCCCTCGACGGGCCCGGCGTGGCCCACGACGTCCGGGCGTCCGGCGGACCGATCCGCATCGACACCTTCGCCGGCTCCGGCGGCGCGGTCGCCGAGGAAGCACGCGCGCTCGGCATCCGCTCCGAGGTCGGCTGCCCGATCGTGGTGGACCGCCGCATCTGGGGCGTGATCGCCGCCGCCACGAAATCCGACCGGCCCTTCCCGGCGGACACCGAAGCCAAGATCACCGGCTTCACCGAGCTCGTCGCGATCGCCGTCGAGAACGCCGACGCCCGTGCCCAGCTGACCGCCTCCCGCGCCCGCATCGTCGCGGCCGTCGACCAGACGCGCCGGCGCATCGAGCGCGACCTGCACGACGGCGCCCAGCAACGCCTGGTGTCGCTGGCCTTGCAACTGCGCGCGGCCCAGGCGGCGGTGCCGCCGGAACTGGCCGGCCTCGCCGCCGAGCTGGACGGGGTCGCAACCGGACTGACCGACGCCGTGACCGAGCTACGCGAGATGGCCCGCGGCATCCACCCGGCCGTCCTGACCCAGGGCGGTCTCACCGCCGCGGTCAAAGGCCTCGCCCGCCGCTGCCCGATCCCGGTCGACCTGGTGGCGCGGATCGACGACGAGGTCCCCGAGCGAGTGGAGGTCAGCGCCTACTACGTCGTCGCCGAGGCCGTCACCAACGCGGCCAAGCACGCCCGGGCGGCCGGAGTCACAGTCGCGATCGAGGCGGCCGGCGACACCCTGGTCGTCACCGTCCGCGACGACGGCGTGGGCGGGGCCGGCTTCCATGACGGCGGCGGCCTCGTCGGCCTGAGGGACCGGGCGGAGGCGCTCGGCGGCCACCTCTCGCTGGACAGCCCGAGCGGCGTGGGCACGACCGTGCGGGTGGAGTTTCCGCTGCGCGCGGAGGCCGGCCCGGGCTGATCCGCTCCGGCGGATCCCCGCTAGCCACCGGTCCGGATTCCCGCTAGCAGGGATGCCGGGAGGTGCGTTCCGGGGCAGGCTCACGGTGGTAGTGGGCCATCCGCCCGGCACAGCCGCGGAGCGAGGGAGCGCATCATGAACCTGCCCGACGACGAGAAAACCCAGGTCGACAGCGTGCGCAATCCCCAGCGGCGGCACGAGCTGATCGAACGGCTGGCAGTGCCCACCTTCGACTGGGCGAGCGGGCCCATCGTCGCGATGGCCGAGGCGTTGGCGCCGTCCACCCGCGCCGGGCTGTCCGCCGGCCGGGCAGCACCGAACCCGGAGCACCGGCCCTATCGATGGCTGGGCCTGCGCCGGTGGCACAGGTCGGGAGCGGCGGCAAGCGGGTAGCGGAGATGGCCGTAGTGGCCGTTGGCCGCTTGGCCGGACGTTGGTCAGGTCGGGGGTGGCGGCAAGCGGGTAGCGGAGATGGCCGTTGGCCGCTTGGCCGGACGTTCGTCAGGTCGGGGCGGCGGCAAGCGGGTAGCGGAGATGGCCGCTGGCCGCATGGCCGGACGTTCGTTCCGCCGGGATCGCCCGATCGCGCGCTGAGCCGATCACAGCCGGCCGACCGATAATGGTCCCGCTGTCGAGGCGGGATGGGACGGTCGGCCGATGAGCGAGCTGCGGGTGGTGCTGGCGGAGGATGACGTCCTCCTCCGGGAGGGCGTGGCGAGCCTGCTGGAACGGGCCGGCCTGCGCGTGGTCGGGCAGGCCGGCGACGGGGTGCGGCTGCTCGATCTGACCCGCGAGACGCGTCCGGACGTCGTGGTCGTCGACGTCCGGATGCCGCCCGGGCACAGCGTGGAGGGCCTGGAGGCGGCCCGGGAGATCCGCCGGGAGCTGCCCGCGACGGGGATCCTCGTGCTCTCCGCGTTCGCCGACGTCGAGCACGCGATGGAGTTGCTGGCCGGCGGCCGGGGGATCGGGTATCTGCTGAAGAGCCGGGTCACCGACGTGGCCGATTTCATCGACACGCTCCGGCGCATCGCCCGGGGCGGCTCGGCGGTCGACCCCGCACTGGTGCAGGAGCTGGTGAGCGCGCGGCACCGCAACGACCCGCTCGCCGCGTTGAGCCCGCGCGAGCGGGACGTGTTGGCGCAGATGGCCGAGGGACATTCCAACGCCGGGATCGGGCGGCGGCTCTGGATCACCGAGGGCACCGTGGAGAAGCACGTCCGGAGCATCCTGGCCAAACTGGAGCTGCCGGAGACCGACGACCATCACCGGCGCGTTCTCGCGGTGCTCACCTTCCTCGAGGCTCGCTGACCGGCGGGGCGGCCGGGCCGCCGCCGGCGAGCACGTCGTGGATCGCCCGGGCGGACAACGTGATCTTGGAGATGAACCCGAGTGCGGGGCTGGTCGCCAGCAGCGTGGCGTAGTCGTCCTGGGCGTGCGTCGAGATCATGATCACCGGGGCCGGGTCGGACCCGGCGGCAAGCTGCCGGGCGAGGTCGAAACCGCTCTCGTCGCCGAGGCCGATATCCACGAGGGTGACGTCAGGACGCAGATCGGCGGCCTGGTGCAGGGCATCGGCGGCAGCCGTGGCCGTGCCGACGACGGCGACGCCCTCACGCTCGAGCAGGACCCGGGCAGCGGTGAGGAAGTGGAGGTTGTCGTCCACCAGCAGGCAACGCACGGTCACCCACCAAGCGTGCCAGCCGGGACGGTCCGCCCGCATTCCGGCTAGCAGGGATGCCGCCGAGCGTGCCAGCTGGGACGGTCCGTCCGCATTCCGGCCTAGCAGGGATGCCGCCGGTGCGGCGGAGGGAGGTCGCCGCCGGACAGCCCGCGTCCGCCGATGCCTCCGCGACACCCGCTGGCCGGCCCGCGGCTGCTCGGCGCGGCAGGCGTCGCCCGGCGCGAGCGGGATCGACGCGGCGCGGATGTCGCTCCGGCGAATGTCGTCGCCGCTCAGGTGTCGAGGACCGGTGCGCTGGCACCGACCGTGGTGAAACGAGGCAGGGCCGCGACGCCGATGGCGAGCAGGGCGATGATGCCCAGCTGCACGGCTTCGACGGTGGCGAAGGCGTCCGCCGTGTTGTGCGGCTCCAGGGCCAGGTAGAGGGTTCCGAGGGTGGCCACGCCGAGTGCGAGGCCGCTCTGTTGCAGGGTGATCAGCACCCCGCTGCCGACGCCGCCGAGGTGGATCGGGACATCGGCCAACACGCTGCGGAACAGTCCGGCGAACAGCATCGACTGTCCGGCGCCGGCCAGCGCGAGGGGTAAGGCCATGGCCCACAGGCTGACCTGTGGCCACTCCGTCACCAGGACCGCGACCAGCGCGGCCAGCCCGGCGAGCTGGATGACCGCGCCGACCGACAGCGCCGCCCGGCCGAACCGGCCGATCAGCCGTGGTGCGAACACGGAGCCGAGGAAGAACAGCACCGCCATCGGCAGGATGGCCAGGCCACCGTGCAGGGCGTCGGCGTGCAGGCCGTCCTGGACGGTCAAGGCGAAGACAAACATGAACGCGCCGAAACCGATGCTGTACGCGAACACCATCGCCAGGCCGCGCGACATCGACGGCAGACGCAGCAGCGACGGCGGCAGCAACGGTATCTCGCCGCGTTGCTCGGCGCGCCGCTCCACCACGAAGGTGACGGCACCGAGCACGACCGCGAGGGCGATCATGGCCCAGGTCCACCATGGCCAGCCCAGCGAGTGGCCTTCGGTGAGCGGAACCAGCAGGGCGGTGAGGGTGGCGGCGAACAGCGCGGTGCCGGGTAGGTCGACGCCGACCGGGTGATCCGAGCGAGTGTCGGGCACGATCCGGGCCGCCACCAGCAGCACGACCAGGCCGATGGGCACGTTGACCAGGAAGATCGGCCGCCAGGAGGTGCCGGCGATGTCGGCGCTGATCAGCAGGCCACCCACCAGTTGCCCGACGACCGCGGCGATGCCCGAGGTCGCGCCGTACAGGGCCAGCGCGCGTGCTTTGCGCTCGTGCTCCAGGGTGTGGTGGAAGGTCGCCAGCACCTGCGGAATGAGCAGCGCGGCGGCCGTGCCCTGCGCGATGCGGGCAGCGATCAGGATTCCCACGGTGGGCGCGAAGCCACAGACCGCCGAGGCCACGATGAAGCCGATGAGCGCTGCCAGGAACAGGCGGTGGCGACCGTAGCGGTCACCCAGTCGGCCACCCAGGACCAGCAGAGCCGCATACGCGACGCCGTAGCCGGCGATCACCAGCTCCAGCTCGGACGCCGAGGCATGCAGCGAGGCGTCGATGCTCGGCAGCGCGACGTTGGTGATGAAGAAGTCCATGATCGGCAGGAACGCGCCGGCGAGCAGGAGGAACACCCCTATCGGGTGCAGCCCACCGGACAGCGAGACGGCACGCGGTGAGGTCGGCGCGGCTTGCCGCGACGGAAGAGTGACGGCCATTTCTCCTCCAACTGATTATGAGTAGATAACTATCTCGACATAATCAGTGTGCGTCGATA
Source organism: Actinoplanes sp. ATCC 53533 (assembly GCF_003947245.1). Taxonomy (NCBI): domain Bacteria; kingdom Bacillati; phylum Actinomycetota; class Actinomycetes; order Micromonosporales; family Micromonosporaceae; genus Actinoplanes; species Actinoplanes sp. ATCC 53533. Next base: position 21,771 of record NZ_QHHV01000123.1, read on the forward strand.
ATTATGGCCGGGCAACCATCTAGGCTGGCGGTGTGACGCGGAACCCAACACCGAGGCGCGATCCGCGAACGGCGCGCGCCCTCAGATCAGCCGAGGAGGGGCGCTGGGCAGACCTCGCCGACCTGGCACTGATCATCAGCCGGGAGATTCAGCACCGCGGCTACACCGACGAACATGCCCTCCACCTCACCCAACCCGAGGGCATGGTGATGCGCTACCTGCTCCAGAGCGAACCTGCCGCCCCCAGCCAGATCGCCACCGCCATCGGCATGCAGCGCACCAACCTCTCCGCGACGCTGCGCCAGCTCGAACACAAGGGCCTCATCCAGCGACAGGCCAACCCGAACGACCGCCGCGGAGTCACGGTCAGCCCGACCGAACAGGGGCGCAGCAACTACGCCCTGGTAAGACACGAATGGGCAACCGCCGTCAGCGAGGCCGCCGGACACGACACCACCCACCTCGACGCGGCCCTCACCCTGCTCACCACCATCAAGGACGACCTGACCAAGACACGCCCGCCAACCCCGTCCCGGCACCCACCGACCTAGCCCACCGACCTAGCCCACCGACCTAGCCCACCGACCTAGCCCGCAGAGCTTGTCGCTCGGCTTATCGAGATCAGCCGGCACCCGCCCGGGGAAGCGGGGGAGCGTGGTCAGCGGTTGAGCCGCCGATAGACCGGGGCCAGGCGCTTGTGCAGAATCCGGTACACATCGAACAGTTCGTCGTATGTCGCGCGGTGGGCGGCCGTCGGTTCGAAGACGTAGTCGTTGCGCATCAGGCCGGGGATCTCGGCGAAGGAGATCATTCCCGCGCCCACCGCGCCGATCCAGCCCGCACCGCGGGCGTTGACCGCCACCGGCTGGGCATCGCGGCGGATCTCGATGCCGAGGACGTCGGCGAAGATCTGGCACCACGAGTCGGACTGGGCGCCGCCACCCGTGATCACCATCGAGGTGACCGGCGCGCCCAGGAACCGGTCGACGGCACCGGTCAGCCAGCGGGTGTTGAGCGCGACGCCCTCGAAGACCGCCCGCAGCAGGTCCGAGCGGTTGGTGTCGAGCGAGATGTTCAGGAAGCCCGCCCGCAGGTTCGGGTCGTCGACCGGCGCGCGCTCGCCGTACAGCCAGGGCGTGTAGACCACGCCGTTGGAGCCGGCCGGCACGGTCGGGATGATCTGGTCGAAGGCGTCGAAGATGGTGCCCTCGTCGCGGCTCAGCAGATGACCGGCGCCGATCAGCGGGTCGTCGTACTCCACGATCTTGTCGCGCAGCCAGGTCAGGTTGGCGCCCGCGGTGGCCTGCAGGGCGGTCATCAGGTAGCGGTCCGGCACGGCGCAGGGCAGCGCCGCGATCTGGGCGAAGACGTCGGTCTTCTTGCGCGGCACGTGCGCGGCGATCCACGAGGAGGTGCCCAGGTACAGGTGCGGTTGGTTGTCGCCGGTGGTGCCGGCGCCGACGGCCGCCGCGGTGTTGTCGATGGCGCCCGCCACCACCTGGACGGACTCCGGCAGCCCCAGGTGCGCCGCGGCGCTCGGCGACAGCGTGCCGATCACCTCGGTGCACGCGACGATCGGCGGCAGCTTGCCGGGGTCGATGCCGCAGTCGGCGACCAGCGCCGGGGAGTAGCGGATGTTGCCGGGCCGCCGGTTGTCGGTGACCCACGAGGTGAAGATCGAGTCCACGGTGGCCACCGTGCGGCCGGTCAGCTTGAGGTTGATCCAGTCGAGCACGTTGAGGAACGAGGCGGTGCGCTCGTACACCTCCGGCATCGCGTCGCGGACCAACAGCATGTGCGACGCCGGGTCCTTACCGGCCACCGACGGCATGCCGCCGGTGAGCCGCAGCCAGCGGGCGATGCGGCGGACCGACAATCCATCGTACGCCGGGAAGCCGCCGAACTGCCGGCGCAGGTTGGCTGCCCCGCGCATGTCCAGCCAGCTGATGCACGCGGTCAGCGGCTCACCGTCGGCGTCCACGGCGATCGTGCCCTCGCCCTGGGTGGAGGCGCACACGGTGGTGACCGCCCGCAGGTGCTCGGGGTGGCAGCGGCCGAGGTCCGCGACGACCTCGGCCAGCGCCTTCCACCACTCGACCGGATCCTGCTCGGCGCCGCCGCCCGGCAGCACCCGCAGCGGCACCGCCCGCTCGGCCCAGCCGGTGATCGTGCCGTCGGCCGCGACCAGGGCGGCCTTCATCCCCGAGGTGCCGAGATCGATCGCGAGGATCTGTGGCGCCGGTGCCACCGATCAGACTCCCTCGACCAGCGCGAACACCCGGTCGAAGCGGGCGAGCGCGTCGTCGATGACCTCGTCGGTGTCGGCCATCGAGGTGTACATCCGCGACCCGGCCAGCGTGATGACGCCGTGGGCCGCGTACGCCGCGCCCATCTGCTCCATCAGCTTCTTGCGGGGCTTGTTCTCCTTCAGGAGCTTGAGCGGGTTGTGCATGTCGAGCAGCATGACACCACTGCATTCCAGGTGGACGATCGAGCCCTGGTTGTAGGCGACGTACGGCAGGCCGTACTTGTCGATGAGCCGCTGCAGTCCCCGGGTGAGCCGGTCGCCGGCGCGGCCGGCGATGACCGGCGCGTTGGTGCGGGCCATCTCCTCGATCGCGAAGTAGCCGGCCGCGCAGGACAGCGGGTTCGCCGAGAGCGTCCCGCCGACCTGGATGTGCGCGCCGCTCTTGCCGTCGAGCCCGGAGCCGAAGCTCGCCATGATGTCGGCCCGGCCGCCGACCCCGCCGGCCATCGGATATCCGCCGGAGACGGCCTTGCCGAGCACGGTCAGGTCGGGCTTGACCCCGAAGTAGCCGGCCGCGCCGCCCAGCCCGAGCCGGAACCCGGTGACCACCTCGTCGAAGATGAGCAGCGCGCCGAACTCGTCGCACAGCTGCCGGACCTTGGCGTTGAAGTCGCGCGGCACCGGGCGCGTACCGGACTCGGGGCCGACCGGCTCGACGATGATCGCGGCCGTGCCGCCGCGGGCCTTGTTCTCGATGAGCTTGCGCTTGAGCTGCCCGAGGTCGTGCGGGAACGCCTCGCGGGTGCTGTTGGTGGCGCCGAACGGGATGCCCTTGGAGTTCATCCGGTAGGTGCCGGGCACCCGCAGGCCGTAGACCATCGTGTCGGACCAGCCGTGGTAGGCGCCGCCGACCTTGATCACCATCTTGTTGCCGGTGAAGGCGCGCGCGCCCCGGACCGCGGCCATCACGGCCTCGGTGCCCGAGCCCAGCGACCGGTACATCTCGATGTGCGGCATGTACTTGTGGATGATCTCGGCGAGCTTGAGCTCGTACTCGTGGAACAGACCCGTCACCGGGCCGGACGCCCGGATCACGTCCGCGACCTGCTCGTTGACCGGGCCGTAGTTGCTGCCCAGGATCGTCGGGCCGCCGGCCTGCAGGAAGTCGATGTAGGTGTTGCCGTCCCGGTCGGTCAGGTAGGCGCCCTCGGCCCGGTCGACGGCCAGCGGGAACGGGTAGTTGAAGGCCAGGTTGTGCTGCACGCCGCCGGGAATGCGGAGCTTCGCCCGGTCGGTGATCTCCTTGCTGGCCCGGCACTTGGTGTCGAAGTAGCTCAGGACGTCGAGGAGCGCGTCGTGCCGCAGCCCGCGGATGGGCTGGGCGACCAGCGCCTTGAGCCGGCGCATGGTGTCGTCGACGTCGAGGTACTCGCTGATCGCGTACCCGAGCTGGGCCGCCTCGCCGCCGGGGGCCTCGACCAGCTCGGGTGCGGGCGCGCCGGCCTTGGCGACCTCGGCGGCCTTCGCGTCGGCGCTGGGCAGCTCCTCGGCCGCGGCGACCCGCACCGGCGGCACGGACTCGGTGATCTGCGCGGCGATCCGCTTCTGGTCCTTGCGCAGCTTGGTGAAGGCGATCTCCCGGATCGCCGCCGGGATGGTGTAGACCTTGCCGCTCTCGGTGGCCAGGGCCAGCAGGTACGCCAGCGACACCTTCTCCAGCAGCGCCATCGAGAAGACCGCGCGGTCGGGGTCGGTGCCCAGCGCGATGATGCCGTGGTTGGCGATGATGAACGCGTTGTCGCCGCTCGCCACCTTCTTCTGCACGTTCTTGGCGAGGAACCCGGTGCCCGACGGCGCGTACGGGATGATCGACACCTGCTTGCCGAGGAAGCGCACCTGCTCGTCGGTCAGCGCCGGGATCTCCTTGCGGAGAAAGGCCAGGGCCGACGCGTACGGCTGGTGGGTGTGCACGATGGCGTTGACGTCCGGCCGCTCGCGGTAGATGTTGGCGTGCATTCCACACTCGATCGACGGCGGCAGGTTGGTGCCGCCCTCCTCGGGGACGTGCTTGCCCTCGAAGTCGACGATGCAGATGTCCTCGACCCGCATCTTGTCGTAGTCGTAGTTGCTCGGAGTGACGGCGTAGAGCCGGCGGCCGGGGATCCGGACCGAGATGTTCCCCTCGGTCGCCTTGAGGTAGCCGCGGTCCAGCATGGTCCGGCACATGTCCACGACGTGCTGGCGGGAGAGGCGGTGCTCCACGACAGTTCTCCTCTGCTCAGGTGACCCCTCCATCGTCGCGCCGACCGGGTGCGAAATCTTCGGGGTTCGGTCACCGAGAACGAGGGCATTTTTTATCACGTCGTGACAAGATCGGGCATGACTCCCTGGCGGAAGCTCTCCCCGGACCTGTCCGCGGCGATGCGGCCGCACCTGCCGGCCACCGTGCACGAGGTCGCTCAGGCGCTCACCGAGGCGATGCCGGCCTTCGCCGAGAGCGGAAACGCCAAGTTCGCCCGCGACCTGCGCACGGCGGTGACGGTGGCCCTGTCCCGCTTCCTGGAGCTGGTCGGCACCGACGATCCCGCGCTGCCGCCCAGCTCACGGGAGGTCTTCGTGGGCCTGGGCGCGGCCGAGGCCCGCGAGGACCGCGGCCCTGAGACGCTGCTGGCGGCCTTCCGGATGGCGTCGCGGGTGATGCTCCGCAAGGCCTGCGAGGCGCTGGCCGTGCTGCGCCCGGTGGACACCGCCGAGCTGATCGACCTCTCCGACGCGATCAACGCGTACGTGGACGAACTGACCGCCGCGAGCACGGACGGCTTCGCCCGGCAGCTGCGCGAGCAGGCCGGCGAGGGCGACCGCCGCCGGCGCCAGCTCGCGGAGCTGCTGCTGCGCGGCAGCGCGCCGGAGGCGGTGGTCGCGGCGGCCGCGGCCGGCATCGGCTGGCGGGCCCTCGACACCGTGGTGCCCGTCCTGCTGCCCCTGGACCAGGCCCGCGACGCCCGCTTCCGGTACGGCGCCGACGGCGTGGTGATCGAGCGGGTCCGCGACGCCGTCCTGCTGCTGCGTTCCGGACCCCGCGCCGCCCGCTCGCAGCTCACCGCCGCCCTGCACGCCCGGGGTGCGGTGGTCGGCCCGGCGCTGGGCTGGGCGCAGGTGCCGGAGGGGGTCCGCCTGGCCGAACTGGCGGGTGAACTGGTCCGGCCCGACACGGTCCCGGTCTTCGCCGACGACCACCTGGTGACGCTGGCGCTGCGGGGCGAGCCGGGCGCGCTGGCCGTGCTCTCCATCCGGCGGCTGGCGCCGCTCGCCACGGTCCGGGCCACCCAGCGCGAACGCCTGCTGGAGACGCTGCACAGCTGGCTGCTGCACTGGGGTTCGCGCGCGGAGGTGTCCGCGGACCTCTTCGTGCACCCGCAGACGGTGAGCTACCGCCTCAAGCACCTGCGCGAGGTGCTCGGCGACGACCTGGACGACCCGGCGATCCGCTTCGAGCTGCTGCTGGTCCTGGCCTTCCGCGCCATCCCGGCCACCCCCGCGACATAGGCCGCACTGCCTCGGCTGATCTTCCCTACGCCCGTTGATCAGCGCCGTCGGGGATCAGGACGGCCCGGGCAGGCAGGGTTCCGGCGCGCAGCCGGGCGATCGCCTCCGGGGCGGCGGAGAGCGGGAAGCGCTCGACCTCGACCCGTAGCGTCCCGGCCCGGGCGAGGGCCACCACCTCGGCGAGCTCGTCCCGGGAGCCCCAGAACGGCAGCGACACCCGGGCACCGGCCGGCAGCGCGCTCGGCTTGCGGACGGTCAACTGCCCGCCGCCGCTGCCGACCACCACGAGGTCGCCGTCGGCGCGCAGGCTCCGCGCGGCCAGCTCCAGCGTCGCGTCGGTGCCCACGAAGTCGAGCACGACGTCCGCGCCCGGCCCGCCGCTGGCCGTGCGCACCCGGCGGGGGGTGTCCGCCGCAGCGGGCAGGCTCACGTGGGCCCCGCACTTGGCGGCGAGCGCTAGCGCCTCCTCCCGCACGTCCACGGCGATCACTTGGCTGGGCGTCAGCGCGCGCAGCAGTTGCACGGCCAGGTGCCCGAGGCCGCCGACCCCGATGACAGCCACCGTGCTGCCCTCGACCAGCGCGGCCCGGCAGCGCTGGACGGCGTGATAGGGCGTCAGGCCGGCGTCGGTCAGGGGCGCGGCCTGAGCGGGATCGAGGTCGCCGATCGGCACCAGGTGCCGGGCCGACGGCACCAGCACGAAGTCCGCCATGCCGCCGTCGCGGCCGAGTCCCAGGCCGGCCCAGGACAGCTCCGCGCGCCGGTCGCAGTAGTTGTCTCGGCCGGCCAGGCAGCGCGGGCACCGGCCGCAGCCCCACGGCCCGTATACGGCCACCGGGTCGCCCGGCGCGGCCCCGGTGGCGTCCGGCCCCAGCTCCGCCACCCGGCCGGCGACCTCGTGCCCGAGGGTGAACGGCGTCGGGAAACCCATCCCACCCGCGTCGATGACGTGCAGGTCGGAGTGGCACAGCCCGGCGGCGGTCACCCGGACGAGCACCTCGGCGCCGCGCGGCACCGGCCGGTCGAGCTCGGCGAACGCGGGCGCGAGCCCGAGCCCGGGGCCGAGACCGAGACCGAGCCCGGGGTCGGGGCTGAGCACGGGGCCGAGCCCGGGGTCGGGGCTGAGCACGGGGTTGGGGTCGGGGCCGGGACCAGGGTCGGGGCCAGGCAGGCGGAATGCCCGCATCACGATGCCGCGCCACGGTGCCACACTGCGGCGCCCGCATCGCGGGGGGTTGACACCGGCATGCCGACACAGTAGCAAACTGATATCAGTTCAGGAACGAGGTGCGGGTCATGGGACAGGGGCAGGTCGCGTTCGTCACGGGCGCGGGTTCGGGGATCGGTGCTGCAGTCGCGCGACGGCTGTCGGGCCAGGGCGCCGTGGTCGTCGCGGCCGATGTGAACCCGGCCGCCGTCGAGGCGGTGGCGGCGGAGCTGCCCGGCGTCACCCCGGCGACCTTGGACGTCGCGGACGCCGGGCAGGTCGAGCGGGCGGTCGCGAAGGTGGTTCGTGACCACGGGCGCCTGGACGTCGTGGTGCACGCCGCGGGGGTGGACGACCCGGCGGCCAAGCAAGTGCTCGCGGACGCGCTGGTCGCCGGGGAGCCGCCGCAGGCCGTCGCGGCCCTCGGCGACGCCGCCTGGCGCCGCGTCCTGTCGGTCAACCTGGACGGCACGTTCCACGTCCTGCGTGCCGCGGTGCGGGTGATGACGCCGGCCCGCGCCGGCGCGATCGTCGTCATCGGCTCGTCCGCGTCGTTCGACGCCCCCGTCGGCTACGCCCACTACGCCGCGGCCAAGGCCGGGGTGCACGCGCTCAGCCAGTCGGTGGCCAAGGAGGCCATCGCCTTCGGGGTGCGCGTCAACGTGGTGGCACCGGGGCCCACCGACACCGGCATGGCCGCCAGGACGCCGGAGCCGCTGCGGCACTCGATGTCGGACGGCCGGGTGCGCCCGTACGCGTCGCCGGAGGAGATCGCCGACATCGCGATCTTCCTGGCCGGCGCCGGCGCCGCCAACCTCGTCGGCGCGGTGCTGCTCGCCAATGGCGGGCGCTTCACGGTCTGACCTTGCTCGACGCCGCCCGGTCGGTTACCGTCACTGAACTGAGTTCAATTAAGGCAGGAGGCCGTGATGCGCGATGTCGACCCCACGGCGCTCGGCGAGACCGAGGAGCAGGCGCAGCTCCGGGGCGTGCTGCGCGACTTCTTCGCCGCCACGTCCGGCCCGGACGACGTCCGCGAGCACATATCCGCCCCGCGCGGGTTCGACGAGGCGTTGTGGTCGCGGCTGGCCGGCGAGATCGGCGCCCAGGGCCTGGCGATCCCCGAGGAGTACGGCGGCTCCGGCTTCTCCTTCGCCGAGCTCGCGGTGGTCCTGGAGGAGGCCGGCCGGGTCCTGGCGTGCGGGCCGCTGCTGTCGACGGTGGTGCTCGCCGGCTACACCCTGCTGCTCAGCGACGACCGGGCGGCCTGCCACCGCTACCTGCCGGCCATCGCCGCGGGCAGCCGTACGGCGACCGTGGCCGGCTATGACGACCACAGTGACCTGACCGCCACCCGGGAGGCCGGCGGTTGGGTCGGCGACGGCCACGCCGACTTCGTCCTGGACGGTGCCGGCGCCGACGTGCTGCTGCTCGCGGCGCGGACCGGCGCCGGGACGGGCCTGTTCGCCTGCGAGGCCGGCGCGCCCGGCCTGACCCGGCGGGCTCGGCCGGTCCTGGACGGCACCCGGCCGCAGGCCCTGGTGACCCTGCGGCAGACCCCGTTGACCCCGATCGCCGCGCGCGACGCCACCGCGGTGGTGGCGCGGGTCCTCGACATCGGCCGGGCCGCGCTCGCCGCCGAGCAGGTCGGCGGCAGCGCCCACGCGCTCGACGCCACGGTCGCGTACGTGGCGCAGCGCCACCAGTTCGGCCGGCCGATCGGCTCGTTCCAGGCGGTCAAGCACCGGCTGGCCGACCTGCTGGTGGAGATCGAGGCGGCCCGGTCGGCGGCGGCCCACGCGGCGGCCTGCGTCACCGGTACGCCCAACAAAGTCGCCAGGCCGCCGGACGCAGTCGCCGGTACGCCCAACAAAGTCGCCGGGCTGCCGGACGCAGTCGCCGGTTCGCCCAACGAAGTCGCCGGGCTGCCGGGCGAACTCGCCGTGGCGGCCGGCGTGGCGCAGGTGGTCTGCTCCGAAACCTATCGGCGGGCCGCGGCGGAATACGTCCAGTTGCACGGCGGCATCGGCTTCACCTGGGAGCACCCCGCACACCTGTACCTGCGCCGGGCGCGCTCGGCGGAGGTGCTGTTCGGCACGCCCGACGAGCACCGGGCGCGGCTCGGTGAATTGCTCGGCTTGACCAGCTGACAGAGGAGGAATTTTCGTGACCGTGACCGACGAGATCCAGTTCGAGCGCGACGGCAACGTTGCCCGGGTGTGGCTCAACCGCCCGTGGAAGAAGAACTGCGTCACCCTGCCCATCCTCAAGCGGCTCGACGAGATCATCACCGAGGTCGACGCCGACCCCGAGCTGCGCGTCCTGGTGCTGCGTGGCCGGGGCGGCACGTTCTGCTCCGGCTTCGACCTGGACGAGTTGCAGGCCGACTACATCGGCAGCAGCACGGCCATGGACGTCGCCGTCGTCTCGGCCAAGGTCTGCGACCGGCTGTACTCGATGGCCACCCCGTCGGTCGCCGTGCTGGAGGGGTATGTCACCGCGGGCGGCTTCGAGCTGATGATCTCCTGCGACTTCGCCATCGCGGACGACGACGCGAAGATCGGTGACTTCCACATCCGCCGCGCCCTGTTCGGCGGCGCCGGCCCGATCTACCGCGTCCCGCGCATGATCGGCATCCGCAAGACCAAGGAGCTGATGCTCACCGGCAAGCTGCTGTCCGGGGTGGAGGCCACCGACTTTGGCCTGATCAACTCCTCGGCGCCGGCCGCGGAGCTGGACGCGACGGTGGAGGAGTTCATCAGCCACCTGACCGACAAGAGCCCGTTCCAGATGCGGATCACCAAGATGACCATCGATCGGAGCCTGGAGGCGGACATCCAGTCGCTGATGGTGATGGAGCACCTCGCGGTCGGCGTGACGCTCAATTCCGAGGACGCCGCGGAGGGCGTCGCGTCGTTCCTGGAGAAGCGCGAGCCCAAGTGGAAGGGTCGCTGACCGATGGTGGCGCTGGTCGGTGCGCGGTGCGCGGGGTGCGCGGTGACGGTCTATCCGGCGGACGGGGCCTGCCCGCGCTGCGGTCGGGGCACGTCACCGGTCACGCTGTCCACTGTGGGCACGCTGTGGACGTGGACGGTGCAGCGGTACGCCCCCAAGTCGCCGCCGTACGTCCCGCCGCCGGAGGGGTTCCGGCCGTTCGCGGTGGGCTACGTGGAGTTGCCGGAGCGGATCCGGGTCGCCGCCGTCCTCGATGCGGCCGACCTGCCCGCGATCCGGATCGGCGCGCCGGTCCGGATCGAGGCCACCGGCGGGGTGCCGCGGGCAACGCCGATCGGGGAGGCGTGATGGGCGACGTGCTGATCGTCGGCGCCGGCATCTCCCGGTTCGGCCGCACCGAGCACACGACCGGGCGCGAGCATGCCGGCTACGCGGTGCGCTCGGCGCTGGCCGATGCGGGCATCCCGTGGTCGCGGGTCGGCGCGGCGTTCGGTGGCAGCGACGCCGCGGGCCTGGCCGACACGCTCGTGGCGGAGCTGGGCCTCACCGGCGTGCCGTTCGTCAACGTCAAGAACGGCTGTGCCACCGGCGGCAGCGCGCTGGTGTCCGCGGTCAACGCCATCCGCGCCGGCATGGCCGACGTCGTGCTCGCGGTCGGGTTCGACAAGCATCCGCGGGGCGCCTTCGACCCGCTGCCGGCGGACTGGGGCCTGGCCGAGGCGTACGGCCGGGACGGGCTCATGGTCACCACCCAGTTCTTCGGCATGAAGATCCAGCGCTACATGCACGACCACGGGATCAGCGCCCGCACCCTCGCGCTGGTGGCGGAGAAGGCGTACCGCAACGGCAGCCGCAATCCGCAGGCGTGGCGGCGCACGCCGGTCAGCGCGGCCGAGATTCTCGCCTCCGGGCTGGTCAGCGACCCGCTGACCCGGTACATGTTCTGCTCACCGGGCGAGGGCGCGGCGGCCGTAGTGCTCTGCTCGCCCGAGGCGGCCCGCGCGCTGCGGGGCGTACCGGTGACCCTGCGCGCGGCCGTCGTGCGGTCCCGGCGGTTCGGCTCCTTCGAGGTGTTCAGCCCGTGGGTCGCCGCCGGCGAGCTGACCAGCGTGAGCCGGGACGCCGCGGCGGCGGCCTTCGAGGCGGCCGGGGTCGCCCCGGCCGACGTCGACGTCTGCCAGCTGCAGGACACCGAGAGCGGCGCCGAGGTCATGCACCTGGCCGAGTGCGGGTTCTGCGCGGACGGCGAGCAGGAGAAGCTGATCGCGGACGGCGCCACCGAGATCGGCGGCGCGCTGCCGGTCAACACCGACGGCGGCTGCATCGCGAACGGCGAGCCGATCGGCGCCTCCGGCCTGCGCCAGGTCTACGAGGTGGTGCAGCAACTCCGCGGCCACGCGACCGGCCGCCAGGTCCCCGGCGGGCCGCGGGTCGGCTTCACCCACGTGTACGGCGCACCCGGCGTGAGCGCCTGCGCCGTGCTGTCCCGCTGAAGGAGCGACCCCGGTGAAGAGTGACATGGAAGCTGAGGAGTTCCGGGCGAAGGCCCGCGCCTGGCTGGCCACGGTCGCCCGGGCCCGGCCGGCCGACGACGGCTGGGGGACCGGCGACGATTCGGTCGCGGTCTTCGAGAACTGGACCGAGCAGCAGGAGCGCGAGCACACCGAACGGATCCGGGAGTGGGAACGGGTCCGGTTCGATCACGGCTGGGGCGCCCTGGGCTGGGCGCCGGAGTTCGGCGGGCGCGACCTGCCGGCGTACTACGAGCAGCTCTACCGGGCCGAGGAGGCGGCCTTTGACGTGCCGCGGCGCACCGAGATCTTCCCGGTCACCCAGCAGCTCGTCGCGCCGGCCGTACGGATCTGGGGCACGCCGGAGCAGCGGAAGCGCTGGATCCCGGCGATGCTGCGCACCGACCTGCTGGCCTGCCAGCTCTTCTCGGAGACCGAGGCGGGCTCGGACCTCGCGGCCGTGCGCACCCGGGCGGTCCGCGACGGCGACCGCTGGGTCCTCAACGGACACAAGGTGTGGACGTCCGGGGCGCGGGTGGCCTCCTGGGGAGTCGCCGTCTGCCGCACCGATCCGGCGGTGCGCAAGCACGCCGGCATCACGGTGTTCCTGGTGCCGATGGACGCGCCCGGGGTCAGCGTGCGGCCGATCCGGCAGCTGACCGGCGGCGCCAGCTTCAACGAGGTCTACCTGGACGACGTGGTCGTGCCCGACGCCGACCGGCTCGGACCGGTCGGCGAGGGCTGGCGGGTCACCCTCACCGTGCTGGCCGCCGAGCGGCTGGACAGCGGCTCCCTCGGACTGGCCAACGCCGACCGCGCGCTCGCGCTCGCCCGGCACCTGCCCCGCCCGCTCACCGGGGGCGAGGTGGACGCGGCGGCCGACCTGTTCGTGCGGGCGCTGGTGCAGCGGCTGATCGGGCTGCGGGTCACCGCGGCGCTGGTCGCCGGCCGAGAGCCGGGCGCCGAGGCGTCGGTGGGCAAGCTCTACGCCACGGAGACCATGCGCCGCACCGGCGACCTGGTGGTGCGGCTGCTCGGCCCGCGGGTCGTGGCCGACACCGGGGAATGGGGGACCTTCGCCTGGACCGAGCATCTGCTGGGCGCGCCCGGCTACCGGATCGCCGGCGGCACCGACGAGATCCAGCGGAACATCCTCGCCGAACGGGTGCTCGGCCTGCCCCGGGAGCCGTCCCGGTGACGGCATCGCTGGCCGGGCGGGTGCACGCCGCGTTCCCGGGGCAGCCGGTGGGGCCGCTGCGGACGTTGGCGGGAGGGCACTCCGGGCTGACCTACACGGTCGCCGTGGGGGAGCGCCGGTTCGTGATCAAGGCGGTGCCACCCGCGGAGCGGCCGGTGGGGCGCAACGACATGCTGCGCCAGGCCCGGGTGCTGAACGCGCTGGCCGGCTCGCCGGTGCCGGTGCCCGGGGTGGTGCTGGTCGACGAGGCTCCGCCGGCCTGGTTCGCGATGGAGTTCGTCGACGGCGCGGCGGTGGAGCCGGTGCTGGACGAGCACGACGTGCCCGGCGCGCTGGCCGCGGCGCGCATGATGGGCGCCGCCCGGGTGCTGCGCCGGCTGCACGACCTCGACGTGGCCACCCTCGCGCTGGACGCCCCGGCGCCCCGGGACGCGAGCGCCGAATTGGCGCAGTGGAGCCGCACGATGCGCGCGGTGCCCGACGAGCTGCGGCCGGGGTCCGAGCGATTGCTGCGCCGGCTGGCCGATGCCGTGCCGGCCGGCCTCCCGCCCGTGCTCGTGCACGGCGACTTCCGGCTGGGCAACATGCTCTGCCGCGGCGAGCAGGCGGTTGCGCTCGTGGACTGGGAGATCTGGAGCGTCGGCGACCCGCGTACGGATCTCGGCTGGTTCCTGCTCTTCGCCGACCACCGCAATTTCCCGGCGCTGGGCCGCCCGGTCGCCGGCCTGCCGGCCGAGCCGGACCTGCTGGCCGGCTACCTGGACGGCGCCGCGGCCCTGCCCGCGTTCGCCTGGTTCGGCGCGCTCTGCCGGATGAAGATGGCCGCCGTCATGGGCCACAACCTGCGCCGCCACCGCGAGGGCCGGATCCACGACCCGGACCAGGAACGGCTGCCGCCCACCATCGCCGCGATGATCCGCAGCGCCGCCGAGCTACTGGAGTGAGGACGACCGTGGACTTCCAATTCACCCCGCGCGCAGCTGAGTTGCAGGACCGGATGCGGTCCTTCATGGCGCAGCACGTCTACCCCAGCGAGCCGGTGTACGACCGGCAACTCGCCGAGGCGGCCGACCCGCACGCGCTGCCCCCGGTGATGCGCGAGCTGAAGGAGAAGGCTCGCGCGGAAGGGCTGTGGAACCTGTTCATGTCACACGGCGACTGGGGCGCCGGACTGTCCAATCTGGAATACGCGCCGCTGGCGGAGATCGCCGGCCGCTCCATCATCGGCCCCGAGGTGTTCAACTGCTCGGCCCCGGACACCGGCAACATGGAACTGCTCGCCCTCTTCGGCACGCCGGAGCAGCGGGACCGGTGGCTGGGCCCGCTGCTGGAGGCGCGGATCCGGTCCTGCTTCGCGATGACCGAACCCGACGTGGCCAGCTCCGACCCGCGCAACCTGCGGACCCGGATCACCCGGGACGGCGACGAGTACGTGGTCGACGGCCGCAAGTGGTACACGTCCGGCATCCTCGACCCGGACTGCGCGCTGATCATCCTGATGGGGGTGAGCGATCCGGCCGCGCCGGCCTACCGGCGGCAGAGCATGCTGCTGATCCCGCGCGACACCCCCGGCATCACGGTGCTGCGGGACCTGCCGGTGTTCGGTTACACCGACCGGCTCGGCCACGGCGAGGTGCTCTTCACCGGCGTCCGGGTGCCGGTCGGCAACCTGCTCGGCGGCGAGGGGGAGGGTTTCGCGCTGGCCCAGGGCCGGCTCGGGCCGGGCAGGATGCACTACGCCATGCGCGCGGTGGGCTTCGCCGAACGGGCGCTGGAGATGATGTGCCGGCGGGTGCTGGCCCGGGAGGCGTTCGGCGGCCCGCTGGCCGAGCAGGGCGTGGTCCGCGAGTGGATCGCCCGCAGCCGGATCGAGATCGAGCAACTCCGGCTGCTGGTGTTCAAGTCGGCGTGGCTGATGGACACCGTGGGCAACGCCGCGGCCCGGATGGAGGTGGCCGCCATCAAGGTGGCCGCGCTGGAGGTGGCCCACCGGGTCGTCGACCGCGCGGTGCAGGCGTACGGGGCGGCGGGGGTCAGCGACGACACCGTGCTGGCCCGGCTGTTCGCGATCACCCGGGCGCTGCGCATCGCCGACGGGCCCGACGAGGTCCACCTGCGCACCGTCGCGCGCCGCGAACTGGCCAGATACACCGAGGGAGCGACGGCGTGAACGTTCTGGACGGCCGGGTAGCGGTGATCACCGGCGGCTCCCGCGGCATCGGCCTGGCCATCGCGCGGGCCTACCGCGCCGCCGGTGCGCACGTGACCATCGCCGCCCGCAAGGCCGACGGGCTGGCTGCCGCCCGCGCCGAGCTCATGACGACCCCGGCCGCCGGCGGCGTGCACACGGTGGTCGCCAACGCGGGCGAGCCGGAGCAGGCGCAGCGCTGCGTGGACGAGACGATGGAACGGTTCGGGCGGGTCGACATCCTGGTCAACAACGCCGCCACCAACCCGTACCATGGCGCCCTGATCGATTTGGACCTGCCGCGGGCGGAGAAGACGGTTCGGGTCAACCAGTACGGCATGATCGCCTGGACCCGGTGCGCGTGGCAGGCGTCGATGGCCGAGCACGGCGGCGCCATCGTCAACATCGCCTCGGTCGGCGGGCTGATCGTCGACCCGCACATCGGCTACTACAACGCGACCAAGGCCGCCATGCTCCATCTGACCCGTCAGCTCGCGTACGAGCTGGGGCCGAAGGCCCGGGTCAACGCGATCGCGCCCGGCCTGATCAAGACGGAACTGGCCCGCGCGGTCTGGGAGGTCCGCGAGCCGATCCTGACCGCCAAGCTGCCGCTGCGCCGGCTCGGCACGCCCGAGGACGTCGCGAACGCGGCCGTGTTCCTGGCCTCGGACGCGTCCTCCTGGATGACCGGCCAGACCCTGGTCCTCGACGGCGGCGCGCTCGCCCTGCCGATCGGCGTGGACTCGTGAGTGCCGAGCTGTTCTCGCTGGGCGGGCGCACCGCGGTGGTCACCGGTGCCTCGTCGGGGCTCGGCGCGCGCTTCGCGGCCGTGCTCGCCGGCGCGGGCGCGACCGTCTTCGCCGCGGCCCGGCGGGTGGAGCGGCTGGCCGAGGTGGCCGCCGGCGACCCGCGGATCCACCCGGTCGCCTGCGACGTGAGCCGCGAGGAGGACCGCAGCCGGCTGGTCGAGACGGTGCTGGCGGCCACCGGCCGCTTCGACGTGCTGGTGAACAACGCCGGCACGTCCGGCGCCCCGCGCGCGGCCGACGAGTCCTCCCACGACTTCGCCGAGGTGCTCGCCGTGAACCTGGTGGCGCCGTTCCACCTGGCCCGGCTCATGGCCGCCGCGGGCGGGCCGGAGACCGGCCGCTGCATCGTGAACGTCGCCTCGATCCTCGGCCTGGTGTCGGCCGCGCCGATGGGTGGTGCCGGCTACGCCGCCTCCAAGGCGGGCCTGCTCGGCCTGACCCGGGAACTCGCCGGGCAGTGGGGGCGCGCCGGCGTCCGGGTGAACGCGCTGGCCCCCGGCTGGTTCCGCTCCGAGATGACCGAGGCGTTGTTCGCGGACACCCGGTCCAGCGAGTGGGTCGAGCGGAACACCATGCTGCGCCGGGGCGGCGAGGGCGGCGAACTGGACGGCGCGCTGCTGTTCCTCGCCTCGGACGCCTCGTCGTATTGCACCGGGCAGGTCCTGGTGGTCGACGGCGGCTGGACCGCGCGATGACCGAACCGGTTTCCGTCGAGGTGCGCGCCGGGGTCGCGCGCGTGCTGCTGTGCCGCCCGGAGCGGGGCAACGCGATCGACCTGGCAACGGCCCGTGGGCTGCTGGCCGCCGCGATCCGGTGCCGGCGCGGGGGCGTACGGGCCGTGGTGCTCAGCGGCGCGGGCCGGTCCTTCTGCGTCGGCGGCGACCTGCGCGAGTTCTCCGCGCTGAGCGGCGACGCGCTGGCCGGGCACCTGCGCGCGGTGACCGACGCCCTGCACGGGGCGTTGCGCGGCTTCGCCGAGTTGGACGCCCCGATGGTCGCCGCCGTGCAGGGCGCGGTCGCGGGCGCCGGGGTCGGGCTGGCCGCCGCGGCCGACCTGACCATCGCGGCGGCGGACGCCACGTTCGTGCTCGCCTACACCGGCATCGGCTACTCGCCGGACGCCGGGGTGACCTGGTCCCTGCCCCGGCTCATCGGCCCGCGGCGCGCCCTGGACCTGCTGCTGACCAACCGGCGGGTCGACGCCCGGGAAGCCGTCGCGATCGGGCTGGTGAGCCGGGTCGTCGAGGCCGAGCGGCTCGCCGATGAGGTGGATCGGCTCGCCGCCGGGCTGGCGGCCGGCGCCACGGCGGCCTTCGGCAGCACCCGGCGGCTCGTCGCGGCCGGCCTGTCGGCGGAGCGCGACCGGCATCTCGACCACGAGGCGGAGGCGCTGGCCGCCGCCGCGGTCTCCGCCGAGGGCCGCGAGGGCGTGGCCGCCTTCCTGGACAAGCGACCGGCGCGGTTCCATCCTGAGTGACTGGAGACAAGCACATGGCGGAAGCCTTCATCGTCGACGCCGTCCGGACCCCGGTGGGGCGCCGGGGCGGCGGACTCAGCGGCGTACACCCCGCGGACCTGGGCGGGCGGGTGATCACCGCGCTGCTCGACCGGAGCGGTGTCGACCCCGGCGAGGTGGACGACGTCTACTTCGGCTGCGTCGGCCAGATCGGCGCGCAGACCGGCAACATCGCCCGGACCTCCTGGCTGAGCGCCGGGCTGCCGCAGCACGTGCCGGGCACCACCATCGACCGGCAGTGCGGCTCGTCGCAGCAGGCGGTGCACTTCGCGGCCCAGGCCGTCATGTCCGGTACGGCCGACCTGATCGTCGCCGGGGGCGTGGAGGTGATGAGCCTGGTGCCGATCGCCAGCCCGATGACCGTCGGCGCCCGGGCGGGACTGGGCAGCCCGTACGACGGGACCGGCTGGCGCACCCACTTCGGCGACCAGGAGGTCTCGCAGTTCCGCGGCGCGGAGCTGATCGCCGAGAAGTGGGACGTGTCCCGGGCGGACATGGAGCGGTTCGCGCTGACCAGCCACCGGCGGGCGGCCGCCGCGGCGGCGGACGGGTCGTTCGGCGACGAGATCGTGCCCGCGTTCGGGCTGACGGCCGACGAGGGGCCCCGACCAGACACCTCGCTGGAGAAGATGGCGGGCCTCCGGACGCTGACCGAGGGCGGCCGGCTCACCGCGGCGGTGTCGAGCCAGATCTCCGACGGCGCCGCGGCGCTGCTGGTCGCCTCCGCCGACGCCGTACGCCGCTACCGCCTGGCGCCGCTCGCCCGGGTGCACGCGCTGGCGGTGGTCGGCTCGGACCCCGTCTTCATGCTCACCGGGCCGATCCCGGCGACCGAGAAGATCCTGCACCGGTCCGGCCTCGGCGTCGCGGACCTCGACCTGGTGGAGATCAACGAGGCGTTCGCGCCGGTGGTGCTGGCCTGGCAGCGGGAGACCGGCGCCGATCCGGAGCGGGTCAACGTGGCCGGCGGGGCGATCGCGCTGGGGCATCCGCTGGGCGCGTCCGGCGCCCGGCTGATGACGACCCTGGTGCACCGGCTGCGCCGGACCGGGGGCCGCTACGGCCTGCAGACCATGTGCGAGGGCGGCGGCATGGCCAATGCCACCATCATCGAGCGGCTATGACCGGCAAGTGGAACCGAGTTCAACTCGCCTTTATGCTTCAGGTGCTGAGACGGATTCAGGTGCTGAGACGGACGACTCTGGGGGCATAGATGCCTGTTGCGCGGATGGTGGAGCCGGGGCAGGGGCCCCGCTCCAAGCGTGCCGCGATCCTGTCGGCGGCGATCAAGAGCTTCGGCAAGACCGGGTACGACGCCACCAAGTGGTCGACGGTGGCGGACCAGGTCGGCATCGGCCAGCCCGCCCTCTACCACTACTTCGAGTCGAAGGCGCACTGCCTGCTCACCATCATGCGGATGGAGCTGGAGCGGTCGCACGAGATGTTCGTCAAGGCGACCGCCGGCGAGCCGGAGCCGATGGCCGCGCTGCGGGCCGCGGTGCGCGCGGCGTACGAGGTCTCGGCGCACGACGTGCTGCGCATGCGGATCCTGGAGAACAACTTCGACCTACTGGCCGTCAAGCGCCAGTCCGAGCGCGAGGAGGCCGAGCGCGCGGCGGCCCGTGAGCTCGTGCACCAGATCGAGCTCTCGTGGACCGAGCTGCTGCAGCGGGGGATGGACGACGGCGTGTTCGCCCGCCGCGACGCCCGCACGCTCGCGCTGTCCCTGCTGGGCATGATCGTCAGCGTCTGGCGCTGGTACCGGCCGCGCGGCGCGACCCCGCTGGCCGAGATCCGGGAGCTGATCGAGGACGCTTGCGTCCGGATCGTCGGGCCGTAGTCGTTGCGCGGCCGTGCCGGCGGGGTTACTGTCCCAGTAACTGAACTGAACTCAGTTACGGGAGCGTCCGATGGTGCTGCGTGAGTACATGGCCTGCATGGATAGTGCCGACCCGGACAAGGCCCTGGACTGGGTCGAGCCCGACTTCAGGTTCCTGATCGCGCTGCCGGGCGGCGAGGTCACCGGCCGGTCCCGGGCGGACTTCGCCGCCTACATCGCCGGCCGCAACGCCACCGAACGGGAGCACCGGATCCTGCGCGCGGCGGTCGACCGGGACCTGGAGACGGTCTACGGCCTGGTCACCGAGGCCGGCCGGCCGGTGGGCGCCTTCCACAGCGCGGCGCGGATCTCGGCCGCCGGCAAGATGGCCCGGTACCAATCGCTCTTCAGCACCACCTTCGACCTGTTCGACGGGGCGGTCACGTGCGACAGGTAGCAGCCGAGTTCCGGCGGCGGGCCGAGCAGTCCGACTCCGTAGCCGTGATCGACGACTCCGGCCCGCACCCGGCGCGGGACCTGCTCCGGCACGCGCGGGACCTCGCCGGCCCGCTCTCCGGCACGGTGCTGCTGCAGGCCGACAACTCCTGGCGTACGGTCGCGGCCTCGCTCGCGGTCGGCCTGAGCGGGGGAACCCTGGCGGTCGTCAACCGGCACACCACCGCGGCCGAGTTCGCGGCCGCCTTCGAGGACATCCAGCCCGACGTGGTGGTGGCCGAGCCCGGCGCGATGGCGGAGTGGACGGTGCCGGCCCTGCTGCCCGGCAGCGACGAACGGGCGCTCGACGGCTGGCTGGCCCGGTCGGCACCCGGCCGCCGGGACGCCGCTCGCTGGGGCGGCGGCTGCCTGATCGGGCTGACCTCCGGCTCGACGGGCCGGGCCAAGGGAGTGGTGCAATCCGAGCAAGCCCTCCGGTACGCGGCGGCGCAGACCATCACGATCAACGGGCTGCGGCCGGGCGACCCGATCGCCGCGATCGTCCCGCTGTCCTCCACCGCGGCCTACTGCTTCGGCGTCTACCAGGCGCTGCTGCTGGGTGGCCCGCTCGTGCTGTGGGACAGGTGGGACCCGGCGGCGACGCTGCCCCGGATGGCGCAGGCGGGAGTGCGCTGGACCATGTGCGTGCCGACGATGGCGCTCCAACTGGGCGCGGCGGCGGCCGGCTCCCGCGCGCTGAGCGGCGTCCGGTCGATCACCGTGGGCGGCGGGCCGATGGACGCGGGCGCCCTGGGCCGGGCGGAGGAGTCGCTGGGCACCCGGATCCTGCGGGTCTTCGGGATGTCGGAGTGCCTGGGCCACACCTCGCCCGCGCCCGACGACCCGCCGGAGCTCCGGCTCGGCCGCGACGGGCGCCCGTTCCCGGGCACGGAGTTGCGCGCCGTGGACCCCGGCGGGCAACCGGTCCGCCCTGGCGAGCTGGGCCGCGGCGAGGTGCGCGGGCCGTCGCTCTTCCTGGGGTACGCGCGCGGCGGCAAACTGGAGCCGCCCGAGCTCACCGCCGACGGCTTCCTGCCGACGGGCGACCTGCTGATCGCCGACCCCGACGGCACGGTCACGATCATGGGCCGGGAGAAGGACGTCATCATCCGCGGCGGCCGCAACATCGACATCACCGAGGTCGAGCGGGCGATCGCGAGCCATCCACGGGTCGCGCAGGTGTGCGTGGCCCCGGTGCCCGACGAGGTGCTCGGCGAACGGGCGGCGGCGCTGGTCGTCGCCGTCGACGGCGGCCCGGTCCGGCTCGACGAGGTCACCGGCCACCTGCACGGCGTCGGCCTGTCCAAGGCCAAATGGCCGGAGTTCGTGTTCGCCGTGGCGGAGCTGCCGCAGACCGCGGTCGGCAAGCTGTCCCGGGCCGGCGCCCGCGACCTCGCCCGCGAGTTGCACACCCGGCGCCCGGCCGCCGAGGGCCCGGCGTGACAGGCGTTCGGGCCGACGCGGTCCGCGAGGGGCGGCAGGAGGTGGCACAGCCGTGACGGAACGAGCGGGCCGCGGGCGCTGGGCCGAGGCGGGCCCCGAGACCGTCCGTCCCGGCGTGCACCGGGTCCCGCTGCCCCTGCCGGACGACGGGCTCCGCGCGGTCAACGTCTACCTGCTGGAGGACGGCGACGGCATCGTCATGATCGACGGCGGTTGGGCGCTGCCGGAATCCCGCCGGGTGCTGGAGGACGCGCTGGCCACCCTCGGCCACGACCTCGCCGCTATCACCCAGATCCTGGTCACCCACATCCACCGCGACCACTACACGCAGGCCATCGCGCTGCGCCGGCTGCTGGGCGCACGGGTGCTGCTCGGCGCCGGCGAGCGGCCCGGCCTGGAGATGCTGCGCGAGATCCGCACCCGGGCCCCGGTCATGTCGCTGGACATCCTGGCCCGCGCCGGCGCGCACGACCTGGCCGACCGGATCCGCAAGCGGTTCGCCGCCGCGGACTTCGACGACCGGGACTGGGAACTGCCCGACGAATGGCTGGGCGGCGGTGTCCGGCACCTCGAGCGGCGGTCGCTGCGGGTGGTGCCCACGCCGGGCCACACCCGCGGCCACGTCGTCTACCTGGACGAGGAGAACGGGCTCCTGTTCGCCGGGGACCACGTGCTGCCGCACATCACCCCGTCGATCGGCTTCGAGCTGGCCGAGCCGGGCCTGCCGCTGGCAGACTACCTGCGCTCGCTGCACCTGATGACGACATTCGCCGACACCCGGCTGCTGCCGGCGCACGGCCCGGTGGCGGGCAGCACCCACACCCGGGTGGGCGAGCTGCTGGCGCACCACGACCGGCGGCTGGCGGACACGCTGCGGGCGCTCGGCGCCGGCGACCGCGCGGCATACGAGGTGGCCCGCCGGCTGGCCTGGACCCGGCGCGAGATCCCGTTCACCGACCTGGACGACTTCAACCAGATGCTGGCGGTGAACGAAACGGTGGCCCACCTGGACGTGCTGGTAGCACGCGGCCAGGCCGTAACCACCCCGGCCAACGGAACCGACCGCTTCACCCCCACCGAGCCGAAAGCGCGGCCGGTGACCGCCGTCCCGGCCCCCTGAGCGCCCCGCCGATGCCGGAGCACGGCCCGGCTCCGCCAATCTCCGGTGATCCCCGCTGCCCTATGGAGAACCCTCGCCCGCGAGCATGCCGGGACCGTCGTCGGCCAGCTGGCCCACCGCTCGGCCAGCCCCGGACGAGGCGAACGGGACACTGCCATGCCGGGATCCACCGATCGGCGTGCCGGCGGTCGAGGTCGGCGACAACCTGCACGTTCATGCCGCACACCCGGTGCTCGCCGGAGAACAGGTCGGTGCGATCACGCCGCTCACCGGGAATCAGCGCCGTGAGTTGGTGCTGTTCAACGACGTGTGGGTCACCGACTCCACCCCCGTCGAGTGCGGCCGATCCCGGCCCACGGCCAAACGCTCCGAACTGGCCGGCTGGGCCAGTTACGGCTACTGCTCCTCGCACTCACGCTGGTTCTGGGGCCCGCGCCTGCATCTGATCCGCACACCGTCGGGTCCGCCGATCGCCCGGTCACTGGCCACCGCGAAGACCGACGACCGGCAGCTCCCGACCGCGGCCCTGGAGCAAGACGCCGGCCTGCTCGCCGCCCGGCCGGGACAGCCGATCATCGCGGACAGGGGCTACGCCTCCGCCGAACGTCTCCGCCGAACGCGACCGTTGGCTGTCCGAACGTGGTGCCCGGCTGCTGCGGCCGTCCTACCGCAACCGGACTCCACACCCTGGCGAGCACCTGCTCAAACCTGTCCGGCACCCGATCGAGTCGGTCAACGACACGCTGAAAGGCCAACTCGACCTCGAAGTGCACGGCGGCCGCAGCATCGAGGGCGTCGGCGTCCGTGTCGCCCAACGCCACCTCGCCATGACCGCCGCGACATGGCACAACCGCACCACCGGTCAGCCCTCGACCAGGTCACTGATCGCGTACGACCGCTGAACTCAGTTAGGACTTGCTCGTCTAGTGGTTTAACAGGCTTTGCTCTGCTTCCCTATAGGAAACGTCAGCCGGAGAGGCCACGTTCTGCTACTCGGCGACGGATGCCGGATGCCGGATGCCGGGTGTCGGGTGTCGGGTGTCGACCGAGAGGCGTTTCCGATGGGAATCGGCCGAGAGAGGCGTTTCCGATGGGGAAGCAGAGCAAAGGCGGCAGAAGGTGGACTCTGCTGCTGGGCGGCGAGCGCTGACGGCGACGCCCCCGCTACGCACGGTGGTGATCGGTGATGCGGGATGCCTGGCGGTGTTCCGAAACTGAGGTCTGGCGCCGGACGAGGCCGTGGGCCAGGAGCCGCAGTAGCCAAGCGACTCGGCGGAACTGCTTCCCGCCGCGAGGCACGCCAGCTCCATCCCGGACGGGCGCCGCCGCTGCGATCTTGATGACCTACGGTGAGGAGCGCAGGACAGTGAGGAGCACGCCGCAGATCTCCAAGGTCTGAGCATCGGCCCGGAATCGCCTGCCGATGCGACGTGCGCCGAGCGGGACGTCCACGAGCCGGATGTTCCGCTGCGCCCGGAAAGTGCCGTTACGTGCTGAACCTTTGTGCGGGCCTCTCGCGCTGGGGCCAGGGCTCAGGCTCTTGGCTCTGCCGGATGCCGGGTAGCTGTCCGGGCCGCCGTCAGGCCGAAGACGAGGGCTGCGGCCAGGCCGCCCGCGTACGCGTTGTGGTAGAGGCCGCCCGTGTCGGCGCCCGCCGCTAGTAGGCCCGGCACCATGCCGCCGGCTTGGGCGCGGACTCGGGCGTCCGGGTCGATCAGGAGGCCGCCGAGGGTGAAGGTGATGGCCGGTGCCGCCTCCAGTACGTAGAAGGGTGGCTCGGTTTGGGGTCGGGGGTCGTTGCGGCGATCCGGCACTGCTGCGCTGGACCGTGCCGCGTTCAGGTCTTCGATCGTTGCTCGGATCTTCGGGCCCGGGTAGCCCCACTCCGGTGGCATGTCGTCCAGCTCGTCCAGGCTGTGCGCGACCGCGCAGCGTGCCCCGCGCCGGCTGGCCAGCGCGAACTTGTCCAGGCCGGGGAAACCCTCGACGTAGGACTGGGTGATTCGGTCCCGGTAGGTGGCCGCGTCGGCGATCAGCAGGCCGCGTGCCTCCGGCTGGGCCACCAGGGCGATCGTGGTGAGGTGGTCGCCGACCGTCTCGTCGATGAAGCGTTCGCCGTCCAGGTTGAAGAGCAGGGCGTGCTCGCTGTAATACAGTGCCAGGTCCGTGTAGAGCGACGGGTCGCTGAGCGGGACCCCGGCGGGGATCAGGTGGCCGTAGAAGCCCGCTCCTTCGGTGCCGAACGCCGCGCCCGCCGCCCGGCCCAGCCGCAGGCCGTCGCCCGCGCTCCATGGATTGCCGCGCAGTTGCAGGTCGCGGGCCTGCGGGTGGATCAAGTCCGCCCGTAGGCCCGGGTCGGCCTGGTAGCCGCCGCTAGCCAGCAGGGTCCAGCCCGCGGTGATGTCGTGGGTGGCGCCGTCCGGCAGGCGCAGCTCGGCGCCGGTGACCGCGTCGCCGGATAGCTTGAGCGTGGCCGTGCTGGTCCGGGTCAGCATCAGGCCGCCGCGATCCTTGATCCGTTGCTCGCAGCGCCCGAGGTAGTGGCCGGTGTCGAACTGGTGGCCCCGGCCGAAGCGCAGCACCGGGACCGCGGGGCGGCAGTCGACGCCGAGCGAGCGGATCCAGTCGATGCCGCCGGGGAAGCCGTCGATCAGTCGCGCGCCCAGCGCCGGGTCGCCACCGGGATTGACCTCGCGGAGCACCTCGTAGCTGGGCGCGGTCCAGGCGAACCCGGCATAGATCGCCGAGCCGCCCACGTGGTCGCCCTTCTCCACCACCAGCACCCGGGCTCCGGCGGAGGCGGCTGCAGCTGCCGCGGTCAGCCCGGCCATCCCCGCGCCGATCACCAGTAGGTCAACCGTCGCGGGCAGATCCTGCGCTGTCATGCGCGGCTCCTTCGGATCGCCGCCGGGAGGCCGGCGGCCGGAGTGGACGTGGGTGTTGTCATGGTCGGCTTCCTCGCGGGGTCAACGTGTCGAGTCCCGCTCGCAGCAGGGCCGGGACGGCCGTGCCGACTGTGTCGAAGCCCGTGCCCACGGTTTGGCCCGCCAGGTGCCGGGCGTGGATGCCCTCCGCGATGACGGCCAGCTTCAGATAGCCGAGTGCCTGATAGAAGCCAAGTGTCGAGGCGTCCCGGCTGGACCGCTCGGCGTAGCGCTTGGCGAGCTGGGGGCCGGTCGGGAAGCCGGCGTTGGCCGTCGGGGCGTGCCGCACCCCGAGCACCGGTGCACAGACCGGATCCCAGTAGACGAGCGTCAGGCCCAGGTCGGCGAGGGGGTCGCCGAGGGTGGCCATCTCCCAGTCTACGATCGCCAGGATCGTGCCGGGATCGTCGTGGGCCAGGATGACGTTGTCCAGCCGGTAGTCGCCGTGCACGATCGACGCGCCGCTCTCCGGCGGGGTCGCCCGGACCAGCAGGCGGTGCAACTCGGCCAGCTCGGGCAGGTCCCGGGTGGTGACCCGGGCCCACTGGTCGTGCCAGCGCCGTACCTGTCGTTCCAGGTAGCCGGCCGGCCGGCCGAAGTCGCCGAGCCCGATCTGGCCGGGGTCGACCGCGTGCAGCCGGGCCAGCTCGTCGACCAGCGCCTCGGCGCAGCGCCGGGCATCGTCTGCCGACAGTCCGGCGGCCTCGGCGCCGTCGCGCAGCACCCGGCCGTCCACGTAGGACATGATGCTGAACGGGGCGCCGATGACGCCCGGATCCGCGCAGTAGGAAACGGCCCGGGCCACCGGGATGCCGCTGGCGCCCAGCGCCGCCACCACGTGGTGTTCGCGGCCCATGTCGTGCGCGGTCGGTGTCAGCGGGCCCAGCGGCGGGCGGCGCAGCACCCAGCGGCTGTGCCCGTCCGTGACCCGGTATGTGAGATTGGAGCGACCGCCCGCGATGAGGTCCAGCCGCAGCGGTCCCCGGCACTCCGCGACCTGCTCCTCGAAGTATTGCCGCAGGGCGGGCATGTCGACGCTCACGTGGCCGCACGTTCCTGGGACGCGCGCACCGCGCGCCGGGCGATCGCCCAGCGGTGCGTCTCCGACGGCCCGTCATAGATGCGGAACGGCCGCACCTCGCGCAGCAGCCGGGACAGCGGCAGGTCCGCGGAGACGCCGAGGGCGCCGCACACCTGCACCGCCCGGTCCACCACTCGATTGACCGCCTCGGACACGAACGTCTTCGCGATGGATGTGTGCTGCGCCCCCGGCCGGCCCTGGTCGAGCTCCCAGCAGGCGCGCCACAGCAGCGCCCGGCCGGCCTCGATGTCGATCTCCGAGTCGGCCAGCATCTGCTGCACCATGCCCAACTCGGCGAGCGGCCGGCCGAACGCGGCGCGGTGGGCGGCGCGGTCCAGGGCGATGTCCCGGGCCCGGCGGGCGGCGCCCAGCCAGCGCATGCAGTGCGTCAGCCGGGCCGGCCCGAGCCGGACCTGGGCGTAGCCGAAGCCCTGGTCCACCTCGCCCAGGACCTGGTCGTCGGCGACCTCGCAGCCCTCGAACGCCAGCTCGCTGTGCCCGCCGAACAGGCCCTCGTCCAGGGTCTCGAGGTTTCTGACGAGCTTCAGGCCCGGGGTGCCCGCGTCGACGAGGAACATGGTCGCGCCGCCGGCGTCGCCGGGCGCGCCGCTCGTCCGGGCCATGCAGATCGTGAAGGCGGCGCCGTCGGCGCCGCTGATGAACCACTTGCGGCCGTCGATCCGCCAGCCGCCCGGGATCCGGGTCGCGGTGGTGGCCAGGGCGCGGGGGTCCGAGCCCGCCCCGGGGGCCGGTTCGGTCATCGCGAAGCAGGACCGGGTCTCGCCGGCGGCGAGCGGGCGCAGGTACCGCTCCTGTTGTGCCCCGGTCGCCACCGCCTCGAGCAGGTGCATGTTGCCCTCGTCCGGCGCGGCGCAGTTCAGCGCGAGCGGGCCGAGCAGCGAGTAGCCCGCCTCCTCGAAGACGACCGCCTGCCCGCGCAGGTCGAGCCCGAGACCGCCCCACCGCCGGGCCGCGTGCGGTGCGAACAGCCCGGCGTCGCGAGCGGCCCGCTGGAGGCGGAGCCGGAGCGGCTCCGGGGCGTCGTGCACCGACCCGCCGCAGGAACGCTCCTCGGGGATCACCACGTCCCGGACGAACTCCGCCGTGCGCCGGGCGAGGCCGGCGACCTCCGCGCTGACGTCGAAGCTGATGGCCACGGGGCGGCTCCTCAGAGTTTGTCGAAGATGTCGGAGCCGGCCACGACCGTCGCGACCAGGACGCCGGCGGCGGTCACCAGCGTCATGACCAGGGCGATCGCCGCCACCAGCGGGTACGACCCGTTGCCCCAGTAGTCGAAGAGCACGGTGCCCATGACCTGCGTGGTGGGCGAGCGGACCAGCAGCGACGCGGTGAACTCGTGGGTCAGCAGCACGAACATCAGGGCCGCGGCGCCCGCGATGGTGGGCCGCAACAACGGCAGCATGATCTCGGCGGTGGTGCGCAGCGGCCCGGCGCCGCTGGTCCGGGACGCTTCCGTGTACGCGTCACCGAGCGACACCATGCCGGACAGCTGCATCCGGGTGGTGAACGGCAGCATCAGTGTCACGTAGACGAGCACGATCACCTCGCGGGTGCCGTACAGCATGAAGGGCTCGCGGCTGTAGGTGAGCAGGAAGCCGGCGCCGAACACGACCGCGGGGATGCCGAGAGGCATCGCCACGATGAAGTCGACCGCCGCCCGGATCACCGGAAAGCGGCGGCCCTTGAGCAGCAGCGTCGCCGCGACGAAGCCCACCGGGAGCGCGATCGCGACGGAGATGACCGAGATGGTGAGGCTGTTGACGATCGCGTCGGTGATCCCGGACTCGGTGAACACCTTCCGGAAGTTGTCCAGCGTGAAGCCGCCGACGTCGATCGACCCGCTCCAGAACGGTGAGAGCGACACGATCGCGAGCGCGCCCAGCGGCAACGCCAGGGCCACCAGGCTGTACAGGACGATGCCCGCGACCGCGAGCCGCGACGGCCGGCCGGGCGTGCGGAACGCCTTGCCGCCGTGCGTGACGAACCGGCTGTGGTCGCCGAGGATGACCTTCTGGAAGATGACGACGGCGAGGCCGAACAGCAGCAGCGGCGAGCCGATCGCGGCGGCCCGGCCGTAGTCGATCGGGCTCTGCGACACGGCGACGTACATGTCCGTGGTCAGCACGTTGATGCCGCCGGTCCGGCCCAGCAGCAGGGGACCGGTGAACTGGCCCAGGCCCAGCAGCAGGGCGACGAAGCCGCCGTAGACCAGGGTCGGGCGCAGCAGCGGCAGCGTGACCCGGAAGAACACGCCGACCGACGAGGATCCGCTCACCTGCGCCGCCTCGATCAACTCGGAGTTGATGTTGGCGAAGCCGGAGCTGACGAAGAGGTAGACGAACGCGGTCAGCCCGAAGCCGGTGATGACCACGATCCATGGCAGCGAGTAGACGTCGACCGGGCCCTCGTCGAGGTGGTTCCACCAGGGCAGGTGGCGCAGCAGCGCGTTCAGGTAGCCGGGCCGGGGCGAGAAGAGGAAGGCCCAGCCGGTCACCGCCGCCACCGCGGGCACCACGATGGGCAGGATCGGCAGCGCGCGCAGCAGCCGCAGCCGCGGCGGCAGCCGGGTCGCCGCCCAGGCCAGCAGCGTGCCGAGGACCAGCGCGATGGCCAGCGAACCCAGCGCCAGGCCGACGGTGGTGCGCAGCGTCTCGGCCATCTCCGGGCGGTCGAAGGCGGACGCGTAGCCGCGCGCGCCGTCCTCGAACGCCAGCCGCTGCAGGCCCACCAGCGGCGCGATGACCAGATAGCCGATCACCGCGAGGAAGGACAGTGCGCCGAGCCGGGACAGCAGGCGGCGGGCGGTGGTCAGCGGGGCAGCCGCGGTGGGCAGGGCGGGTGCGACCATGGCGTCACGCTCCCACGGTCGCGGCCGAGTGCCCGGCGATGCGTTCGTCGCCGCTGCCGAAGTAGATCGCCGACCGTTCCGGGAACCAGGCGGTGACCGGCTCGCCGCGCTTCAGGTGCCGGACCCACGGCGTCGCGGCCAGCGGCGCCTTCGCCTGCACCTGGTGTCCGTCGACCGTGACCACCACATCCATGTGCCGCCCGCCGAACTGCGCGTCCACGACCAGCGCCGGCAGGCTGACGCTGCCCGCCGGCACCGGGTCGCCCTGGGCGAGTCGCAGGTCGTCCGGGCGCAGCCGGACGGTGACCTCGGTGTGCTCGCGGGGCACCGGCAGGTCGCCGGTGATCTGCTGGTCGCCGGCCGTCCAGCCGCCGCCGTGCCGGCGCAGCGCGATTCGGTTGGACATGCCGATGAACCCGGCGACGTACTCGGTGGCGGGCTCCTCGAACACCCGCTGCGGCGTGTCGAGCTGTTCGATCCGGCCGGCCTTCATGATCGCCAGCCGGTCGCCGAGCGCCAGCGCCTCGCTCTGATCGTGGGTGACGAACACGGCGGTGAAGTTCAGCCGCCCGTGCAGCTCGTGCAGGTGGGCCCGGACCTGGTCGCGCAGCCGCGCGTCGAGGTTGCTCAGCGGCTCGTCGAAGAGCACCAGGTCGGGCCGGGCGACGATGCCGCGGGCCAGGGCGACGCGCTGCTGCTGGCCGCCGCTGAGCTGCGCCGGGTAGCGGTCGAGCAGGTCGCCGCAGTCGACCAGCGCGGCCGTCTCCTCGATCCACCCCCGGGACTGCTCGCGGCCCACCCGGCGAGCTCGCAACGGGTACCCGATGTTGCGGCGCACGGTCATGTGCGGCCACAGCGCGTAGGACTGGAAGACCATCCCGATCCGCCGCTTGTTCGGCGGTTGATTGACCTTGCCGGCGTCGAGCACGGTCTGCCCGCCCAGCGAGATGCGTCCCGCGTCGGGCGTCTCCAGGCCGGCCAGGCTGCGCAGGGTGGTGGTCTTGCCGCAGCCGCTCGGGCCGAGCAGCACGACGAACTCGCCCGACTCGATCTCCAGCGTCAGGTCGTCCACCGCCACGGTCGGCGGCTTGCCGGCGAATCGCTTGGTCAGACCCTCTATCCGCACGTGCGACATGGGCAATCCTTAACCTTGGAAGACTCGGGTGGGTGGGCGCCCGCGGCCGCGGGCGCCCACCCTGACCTGCGGGCCCTACTGGAACAGCGACTTCCACTTCTTCTGGTACGCGGTCACGACATCCGGCGTGAGCTTCGCCGGATCCTGGACCCGCACCTTGTCGTTGGTGATCAGCGTGCCCGGGATGTCGGGCAGCACCGAGCCGGCGGACGGGGTGATCAGCTCCTGCCCCTTGGCGGTCACCATGAAGTCGGCGAAGAGCTGGGCGGCGTTGGGGTGCGGGCCGGTCTTCAACACCATGCCGTAGTACCGGGCGCCCCACGCTCCGGACGGCGGCATCTTGTAGTCGATCGGCGCGCCCTTGGCCTTCGCCGGGTCGAGGGCGATCGGCGCCACGAAGCTGCCGGCCGCGATCTCCCCGGACGCGAGCGCCTCACCCATCGGCAGCGAGCTGGGATAGATGCGCGGCTTCTGGGCGGCCAGTTTCGTCACGTAGTCGGGACCGTACGTCTCCTCCAGCCACAGGTAGAAGTCGACGAGCGAGGCCGCGGTCGGCTCGACTACGCCGATCTTCCCGCCGCCGAGCGCCGGGTCGAGCAGGTCGGGGTAGTCGGTCAGCCCCTTGGGGTAGAGCTTGGTGTTCCAGCCGAAGGTGAGCACGGCGGCGTTGGTCTCGAAGTAGGTGCCGTCATGGACGTACTTGGCGACGTCGTATTTGCCCTTGCCGGTCAGCTCGGGCCCGGTCGGTGCGAGGAACCTCCCGGCCTTGGCCTGGGTCTGCACCCACGGCAGGCTCGCGCTGACGTACAGGTCGGCGATGCCCTTGCCGGTCTGGAACTCGGTCTCCACCTTCACACCCAGGTCGCCGTCGACGCCGCGGACCGGCTCGACGTCGATGCCCGGGTATTGCTTCTCGAAGGCGGCGGCCAGGTTGTTCAGGGCGTCGAGGCCCTGGGCCGAGTAGACGGTGACCTTGGCTTCCTTCTTGGCCGCGGCGACCAGCGCGTCGATGCCGGCGTCCGCCGACACGAGGTTCTGCGAGCTGTCATCGTTGCCGCCGCCGCAGCCGGCGACCATCAGGGTGGTTATCAACAGCAGGACGAGGGGCAAGCCCCCGCGCCGTCGCGGATGTGCTCCCATACTCGGCTCCCTATGTGAAACCGGCCCAGCCGCGCCCGGAGTTACTTGCCTGATCAGCGGCTGGCTGGCTAAGATTTCGTGGAAGTTACCAAACTGAACTCGGTTTCGGCAAGGCCTCGCGGCCAGGGCTTCGGGAGGGGTGGTGACGCGGGTGGAACTCGACGGCATGACGTTCGTGATTACCGGCGCGGCCCAGGGCATCGGGGCGGCGACGGCGCGGAAGGCGGCAAGCCGCGGCGCCCGCGTCGTCCTGGCCGACCTCGACGACGACGCGGGCGCGCGGACCGCCGCGGCCATCACCGCCGCCGGCGGCCAGGCCCGATACCAGCATTGCGACGTCACGGACGCCGGCCAGGTCCGGGAGCTGATGCGGGCGGCCGACGAGGCGTACGGCGGCATCGACGTCCTGCACAACAACGCCGGCATCCACGAGACGATGCTGGGCGTCCCGTTGTCGATCGAGGAGATGCCGCTCGACGCCTGGGACCGGGTGGTCGCGGTCAACCTGCGCGGGCCCTGGCTGTGCGCGAAGTTCGCGGTGCCGTACCTGAAGCGGAGCCGGCGCGGGCCGTCGATCATCAACGCCGGCTCCACCGGATCGTGGGTGGGCGGCATGTCCAGCCTGGCGTACGGCGCCAGCAAGGGCGGGGTGGCGCTGCTCACCAAGAACCTCGCCGTCGAGCTGGCCCCGTACGGCATCCGGGTCAACTGCTACTGCCCGAGCGCGACCGAGACCCGGATGGTCGAGGACTACCTGGCCGCCGGGGACGACCGGGAGGCGCGGGTGCGTACCCTCACCCGTACCCAGCTCGTGTCGCGCATCGGGCAGCCGGACGACATCGCCAATCTGGTCTGCTTCCTGGCCGGCGCCGAGTCGGCGTACGTCAACGGCGTGGTCTGGCTGATCGACGGCGGCTCGCTCGCCTGGCGCGGCGTGGTCGACGCGCTGCCCGTGCAGAATGGAGTCGAATAGGTGGCCAAATCCAAGGTGGCCCAATCCAAGGTGGCCCAGTCCATGCTCGATACCGAGGCGGGACCGCGTTCCAAGCGCGCGGCGATCCTGTCGGCCGCCGTCGGCTGCTTCGGCGAGTTCGGCTACGAGGCGACGAAGTGGTCGACCGTGGCCCAGCGGGTGGGCATCGGGCAGACGGCCCTCTACCACTACTTCGAGTCCAAGGCGCACTGCCTGCTGACCATCATGCATTCCGAGTTGCACCGCTCCCACCAGCGTTTCCTGGAGGTGACCGAGGGGGTCGACCCGGCGGAAGGGCTGCGGGCGGCGGTGGCCGGCGCGTTCGACGTCACCGAGCGCGAGGTCCTGCAGATGCGCATCCTGCAGAACCACATCGACCTGCTGGAGATGCCGCGCGCCTCGACGCGCGAGGAGGAGGCGCGGCAGGCGGCCCGCGCCCTGGTGCACGACCTCGAGATGGCCTGGACCGGGCTGCTCGAACGGGGCATGGCGGCCGGTGTGTTCCCGAGGCGGGACCCGCACACCCTGGCCCAGGCCGTGCTCGGCCTGCTGGTCAGCGTGTGGCGCTGGTACCGCTGGGGCGGGCGGCTGGGCCTGGCGGAGGTCCGCGACTTCTACCTCGGCTGCGTCCGCCGCATGGTGGAGACTGGCTAGCGCCGCCCCCATCCCCTATATTGAATTCAGTTCAGTTGGATCGCTTGGGATGGGGAGCGTGACGTGGACACCACGACGGCACCGGCGCTGGTCCGGTGGTTCGAGATCATGGACAGCGAGGCCCCGGACGACATCCTCGGCCTGCTCGTCGACGACTTTCAGTTCTCCGTCGTCTTCGCGACGGGCAACGCGAACGCCAGCGACTTCTCCGGCGGCCGGGCCGCGATGGAGGGCTATCTGGCGCAACGGGAGCGGGGCACGCGGGTGCACCGGCTGCTGGCCGTCGGCGCCGACGGCGACACGGAATTCGCGCTCGGCGAGGTGATCCGCCACGGCGAGTGGGAGGCGAGCTTCGTCGCCTCCGCGCTGCTGGCCGGCGACGGCCGGTTGCGCCGGCTGATCATCGGCCGGTCGCCCGGGGTCGCGTTCCCGCCGGCGAAGGCGCGAGGGTGACCGCCGTGTACAGCCTCGTCGTGCTCGCGGCACGCCCGCCGGACTGGAGCCACGACCGGTTCATCGCCTGGTGGCGCGGCGAACACGCCGAGGTCACCCGGGCGCTGCCCGGGCTGCGGAGCTGGCGGCACCTCGCCGTCGACGCGGCGCTGGAGCCTCGATCCGAGGGCTGGGACGGGATGTCGGTGCTGAGCTTCGCCACCGCCGACGACCTCACCAGCGCCCTGGCGAGCCCGCAATGGGCCGCGGCGGTCGCTCACGTCGGCGCGATGCGGGGCCGGCGCATCGCGGTGATGGGCGAGGAGGCCGAGCTCTTCAGCGCCACGGCCGCGGAGTCGCAGCCGACGTAGGCGGCCGGCGGATTGGTGCGGCCTGCGCCGGGCCCGGATTTCCCCCCGGACACCGTCAGGCGCTGTGTCGCGCACCAGCACCTCGCCGGGGCCCGGCTCGGGCACGGCCACCTCGACCATCCGGAAGTCCGACGGTCGAACCCGCCCCGTGGATACGCCACCGGCCGAACCTCATGCCCAGCACGGCGTGGCCTCACTGCGCTGTCCAGCCGCCGTCGACGTAGAGCTCGCTGCCGGTCATGAAGGTGGAGTCGGCGCCGGCCAGGAAGGCGATCGCGCCCGCCACCTCGTCGGGCCGGCCGAGGCGGCGCATCGGCGTTCCCTCCAGCATGGCCCGCTCCCGCGGGGTGCCGCTGGTGCGCTCGAGCAGCGTGCCGCTCGCGATGAAGCCGGGATGGACCGAGTTGACGCGGACGCCGCGCTGCGCCCAGTGCAGGGCGGCGTTCTTGGTCATCACCCGGACGGCGCCCTTCGCGGCGTGGTACGAAAAGCTGGAACCGAAGCCGCCCACCGTGCCGAAGATGGAGCAGACGTTGACGATGGCACCGCCGCCGGCGGCCTCGATGGCCGGCCCGGTGTGCTTCATGCCGAGCCACACCCCGCGCTGGGTGACCGCCTCGACCTCGTTCCAGGTCTCCAGGGTCTCCGACTCGACCGTCGTGAAGCGACCGATCCCGGCGTTGTTGACCAGCACGTGGATGCCGCCCAGCGCGGCTGCGACCTCGGCCACGACCCGCCGCCACGCCTCCTCGTCGGAGACGTCCAGCACCCGCGGCTCCGCCACCGCGCCCAGCTCGCGGAGCTCCTCGGCGAGCGCGGCGCAGCGGTCCTCGTCCAGGTCGGTGACCACGACAGTGGCGCCCTCGGCGGCGAACCGGCGCGCGGTCGCCGCGCCGATGCCGCCGGTCGCGCCGGTGACCAGCGCGACCTTTCCGGTCAGTCGCATGGATCCTCCAGGGTCCGGCCCCGCCGCCTAAACTGAACTAAGTTTGGGTCGCCGGGCCGGCCCCGTCAAGGCCGGGCGTTCGATGCGGGTGACGCGGCGGGGAGGGTCAGCCGGCGCGCTCGCCGGGATCCGCGTCGTCGATGCCCAGCACCGGGCCGAACAGGTCGAGGGCCTGCTCGGCGCGGAGCGCGACGAAGGTGCCGGTCGCCGCGACCAGGATCGTGCCGGGCTCGGCCGCGGCGGCGATGGTGCCCGTCGCGGTCACCCGCCGTCCGTCGACCCCCTGCACCCGGGCGGTCAGGCGCAACGGGGTCAGCAGCGGCACCGGCTTGCGATAGGAGGTGTCGAGGCGAACCGTCATGCCGGGGTTGCCGGAGACGCTCACCGCGTAGCCGAGGATCTGATCCAGCAACATCGCGCTCACGCCGCCGTGGGCGTACATGGGTGGGCCCTCGTAGACGAGCCCGAGCGTGCAGCTGCCGACCGCCACTCCGTCGACCTCTTCGATGTGCAGCGGTGGCGCCAGGGCGCTGCCGGTGCCGGTCACCGGGTTGTACATCCGGATGCCGCCCAGCAGGTCGTCGGCCGTGGTCAGCGCGGTGCGGTCGCGCACCCGCTCGCCCAGCGGCGCCGCGGCCTGGCGCACTCGTTCGGCCGCGGCGCGCAGCTCGTCGGTCGGCGCCTCGGTGATCGCCGCGTTCTCGACCAGGACCCGCAGCGCGTCGCCCAGCTCGCTGATCGCCCGGCGCCGGCGCAGCAGGGCGGCCGACTCCGTCCGGGGCGGGCCGTCGACGGCCCGCAGGCGCCGCGCCGAATCGCCGGTGCCGGGCTGCGGTGCGGCGGTGCTGGGCTGTGGTGCGGCGGTGCCGGACCGCGACGCGGAGTCGGGGTGCCAGGCGGTCGCGGGGTCGTGACCCGCCGCCCTCGTGGTATCGCTGTCGGTCACCGCGTCCTCCCACCTGCCCCGCCCCGCCGGCGAAAGCTGAACAGCATCAGGTTCTACCAACGCGGCGGCGGCCAGCAGGCGCGGGGCTAGTGAATCTCATCACACTGCTATAACCTGTTCTAGTTATTGCGGCCCGGCGGATGGAGGCGGCATGGCGGTCACCGTGGAATACGACGCGGTTGTGGTCGGTGCCGGCGCGGCCGGCATGGCGGGCGCGCTGGCGGCGGCCCGCAGCGGTCTGCGCACGATCGTGATCGAGAAGGCGCCGGTCTTCGGCGGCTCGGCGGCGCGCTCGGGCGCCGGCATCTGGATCCCCTGCAACGAGGTGCTGCTCGCGGCCGGCGTGCCGGACACCCCCGCCAAGGCGGCCACCTATCTGTCGGCCGTGGTCGGCCCCGGCGTGCCGGCCGCCCGCCAGCAGGCCTTCCTGGCCAACGGCCCGAAGGCGATCTCCTTCCTGCAGCGCTGGACGCCGCTGCGCTTCGCCTGGATGCAGGGCTATCCGGACTACTATCCGGAGCTGCCGGGCGGGATGCCGAACGGCCGGTCGATCGAGCCGCGTGCGCTGGACGCCAACATCCTGGGCGCCGAGTTCGCCAGGCTGAACCCGCCCTACATGGCTTCCCCGGCCGGCACGGTGGTCTACACCGTGGACTACAAGTGGCTGGCGCTCATCGCCCGCCATCCGAAGGGCCTGGCGACTGCCTCCGAGCTCGTCTGGCGCTATCTCCAACTGGCCGCGGCCGGGCAGAAGCCGGTCACCATGGGCCAAGCCCTGGCCGCCGGGCTGCGCGCCGGGCTGCTCGCCGCCGACGTGCCGGTCTGGCTGAACGCACCCCTGCTCGACCTGCATGTCGAAGGCGGCCGGGTGGCGGGCGTGCTGGCCAGCCGCGACGGCGAGGAGGTGCTGATCCGGGCCCGGCGGGGCGTGCTGGTCGGCAGCGGCGGGTTCGAGCACAACGAGCGGATGCGCAAGCAGTTCCAGGCCGAGCCGATCGGGGCCGACTGGACCGTCGGCGCGTCGTCCAACACCGGCGAGGGCATCGAGGCGGGCGAGCGGGCCGGCGCGGCGCTGGCGCTGATGGAGGACGCCTGGTGGGGCCCGATGATCCCGCTGCCGGACGGGCCCTACTTCTGCCTGTCCGAGCGCACGCTGCCCGGCAACATCTTCGTCAACGCCGCCGGCAAGCGCTTCGTCGACGAGGCCGCGCCGTACAGCGACGTCGTGCACGTCATGTACGCCAAGAACACCCCGCAGGTTCCGCACATCCCGTGCTGGATGGTCACCGACCAGCAGTATCGCAACCGCTACCTGTTCAAGGACATCGCGCCGCTGCTGCCGTACCCGGACTCGTGGTATGCCAGCGGCGCGCTGCAGCGGGACTGGACCATCGAGGGGCTGGCCGGGAAGATCGGCGTGCCGGCGGCGGCGCTGCGTGCCACCGTCGACCGCTTCAACGCGCAGGCCCGGGCCGGCAAGGACACCGACTTCGGACGCGGCGACAGCAGCTACGACGCGTATTTCGCCGATCCCACCAACGGGCCCAGCCCGTGCCTGGCCCCGCTCATCCTGCCGCCCTACTACGCCTTCAAGATCGTGCCCGGCGACCTGGGCACCAAGGGCGGGATGCTCACCGACGCGCGGGCGCGCGTGCTGCGCCCCGACGGCACGGTGATCCCCGGGCTGTACGCGGCCGGCAACGCCAGCGCGGCGGTCATGGGCCACAGCTACGCCGGCGCGGGCTCCACCCTGGGCCCCGCCATGACCTTCGGCTACGTGGCCGGCCTCGACCTCGCGACCGGATCCGCCGCCTGAACGACGATCGCAGCTATCAAGGAGGAACGATGCCCAAGGTCAGTGTCACTACCGACGCCGCGGCCAGCCCGGAGCAGGTCTGGCAGGTGCTCGCGGACCCCGCGCGGGTGCCCGAGTGGAACGCCATGCACGAGGGTTTCGTGGGGGAGGTGCCGGTGACCCTCAGCGAGGGCACCGCGTACAAGCAGAAGGTGAAGCTGATGGGGATGCCCGCCGAGATGGCCTGGAAGGTGACCGCCGCCGTGGCGCCGGAGCGGCTTGAGCAGGCCGGCGACGGCCCGATGGGCGTGAAGGCGAAGAACCGCTTCATGATCGCGCCGGCCGGGCAGGGCTCGCAGATCACCTACGAGATGGAGTTCGCGGGCCCGGCGCTGGCCGGGCCGATGGCCGGCATGCTGGAGAAGCAGGCCGGCGCCTCGGCCAAGCAGGCCCTGGAGAAGCTGACCGCGCTGTTGGGGTGAGCCGCGCTCAGTGCAGCAGCAGCCGGGTGGCCAGCTCCAGGTGGTTGACGACGTCGTTCGCCGAGGCCCGGCGGGTCACCCAGGCCACCAGGTTGGACAGCCACACGTCGCCGATGACCCGGGCCTTCGCCCGGTCATCGGCGGTCGGCTCGCCGTCGTGCATGGCCCGGGTGAACATGTCCTCCATGAGCCGTGCCACCGCGTTGACCTCGGCGCTGGCGGACGGGTCGGCGAACATGAAGGCCCTGGTCATCGCCTCGGTGAGCATCGGCTCGCGCTGCATGACCCGGGTCATCCGGCCGAGCACGTGCAGCATCCGCTCGTACGGCGTGTCGCCGGGAATGGGCTTGCGGTCCAGCTTTTCCTGGATCCCCTCGAACTCCAGGGACAGCGCCGACACCAAGAGGTGGATCTTCGAGGGGAAGTAGCGGTACAGCGTGCCGAGCGCCACCTCGGCCTTCTCCGCGACCGTGCGCATCTGGACCGCGTCGTAGCCGCCCTTGGACGCCAGTGCCAGCGTGGCCTCCAGGATTCGCCGGCGCCTGTCCCGCTGCGCGGCGGAGCCCTGCTCGGCCTCCGCCCCGGCGAGCGCGCCGCGCCCGGCGCCATTGCTGGTATGCGTTCTCGATGCTGCCATCGCTACCTCTCGGGCGGACCGCCGCGGCCGACTACCGCGTTTACTCGTTGATTCAGCGTACCAACGGCTCGTTGCGAGCCGATGTCGCCCGCCGCTGGCGGAGCTAAAATGAAACGTGTTCTAATCACTGGGTGACCGATGTTGTGGGGCCGGACTTCCGGCCGGACGAGGCGCAGGAGACGATCGCCCGCCTCGCCGGCGAGGTGCTGGACGGCGACGCGGACACCCCGGAGCGGTTGTGGAAGGCGCTCGGGAGCGCGGGCCTGCTCACCCTCGCGGTGCCGGCCGGCCTCGGCGGCGCGGGCCTCGGCGCGCCGGAGACCGCGGTGGTGCTGACCGAGATCGGCCGGCGCGCCGCCGCCGTGCCGGCGCTGTCCACCCTCGCCCTGGGCGTGCTCCCGGTGGCCCGCTGGGGCACCGCCGAGCAGCAGCGCGACCTGCTGGCCGGGGTCGCCGAGGGCGCGGTGCTCACGGCCGCCGTGGCCGAGCCCGCCGACCCGCTGCCGGAGTGCCCGCGCACGACCGTCGCCGCCGACTGGACGGTGACCGGCGTCAAGACCGGCGTCCCCGACGCCGACCGGGCACACCGCATGCTCGTGCCGGCGCGCACGGCCGCCGGCGGTGTCGCCGTCATGGTCATCGATCCGGCGTCCCCCGGCGTTTCGCTCGAAGCCGCGCCGGGATCAGCCGGTGTCCCGCTCGCAGGCGCGCCGGGATCAGCCGGTGTCTCGCTCGCAGGGTCGCCGGGATCAGCGGGCGCGGGCGGGTACACCGTGCGGCTGGACGCGGTCGCCGGGCAGCCGCTGGGCGGCAACACCGACGGCCGCTGCCTGGCTGACCTGCACCGGTTCGCGATCGCCGGCGCGTGCGCGCTCGGCGACGGTGCCCTGGCCGGGGCGCTGGGGCTGACCGCCGGCCACGTCCGGACCCGGCAGCAGTTCGGCCGGCCGCTGGCCACCTTCCAGGCGGTCGCCCAGCAGATCGCCGACGTCTACGTGACCGCACGCACCCTGCATCTGGCGGTGGTCGCGGCGTGCTGGGCGCTCGGGGCCGGCCGCCCGGCCGACGACGATCTGGCGGTCGCCGCGCAGTGGCTGACCGCCGAGGCGCTGCCGGCCCTGCGCACCTGTCACCACCTGCACGGCGGGCTCGGCCTGGCCGCCGACTATCCGCTGCACCGGCACACCGCCCTGGTCCGCGACCTGGTCCGGTTCGTCGGCGGCGGCGAGCACTGCCTGCAACGGCTGGGCGAGCGCGTCGCCCGGCAACCCGGCTGAGCCGCCGTCGACCAGGCCGAGTCGCCCATCGACCCGGCCGGGTCGCCGTCGACCCGGCTGATCAGCGGAGAGGAGGCGCGTTGTTCATCGACCTGACCGAGGAGCAGCACGCGCTGCGCGAGCGGCTGCGCGCGTACCTGGGTGGTTTGCTGACGCCGGCGCAGCGCGCCGTCCTGCTGCGCGAGCGGCACGGGCCCGCCCACCGTGACCTTGTCGCCCGGCTCGGCCGCGACGGCTGGCTGGGCCTGGGCTTCCCGGCCCGGTACGGCGGCGGCGGGCTCGGCCCGGTGGAACAGCAGATCTTCGTCAACGAGGCGGCCCGCGCCGACGTTCCGCTGCCCGCGGTCACCCTGCAGACCGTCGCGCCGACGCTGCTGGCCCACGGCACGACCGAACAGCGGGAGTTCTTCCTGCCGCGGATCCTCGCCGGCGAGCTCCACTTCGCGATCGGCTACACCGAGCCCGAGGCCGGCACGGACCTCGCCGCGCTGCGCACCCGGGCGGTCCGGCAGGGCGAGGAGTACCTGGTCAACGGCCAGAAGACCTTCACCACGGGCGCACACGACGCGGACTACCTCTGGCTCGCCTGCCGCACCGATCCGGGCGCGGCCCGGCACCACGGCATCTCCATCCTGATCGTGGACACCCGCGACCCCGGCTATTCGTGGACGCCCATCATCACCTGCGACGGCGCGCACCACGTCAACGCGACCTACCTCAGCGACGTGCGGGTGCCGGTGTCGATGCGGGTCGGCGCCGAGAACGGCGGCTGGCGGCTGCTGACCACCCAGCTCAACCACGAGCGGGTGATGCTCGGCCCGGCGGGCCGGCTGGGCGCGCTCTACGACCGGGTGCGGGGCTGGGCGGCGGCCCACCGGGGGCCCGACGGCAGCGCCGTGCTGGACCGGCCCGACGTGCGCCGCTCGCTCGCCCGCACCTACGCCGCCCTGCGCGTCAACGAGCTGCTCAACTGGCAGGTCACCGGCTCGGAGCCGACGGTCGCGGACGCCTCGGCCACCAAGGTCTTCTCCTCGGAGCGGCTGCTGCGCCTCGGCCAGGAGCTGGAGGAGATCGTCGACCGGTACGGCGACCCCTCCGACGGCCCGACCGCCGACCTGCTGTCCTGGCTGGACCTGCAGGCCAAACGCAACCTGGTGCTCACCTTCGGCGGCGGGGTCAACGAGATCCAGCGGGAACTGATCGCGACCGCGGGCCTCGGCCTGCCCCGGGTGCCGAGGTAGGTGGCCGCCATGGAGGAGGCGATCAGGGCGGCCGCGCGCCGGCTCGCGGCGGCGGGCGAGGCGCCCGCGCGGCCGGGCCGGGATCCGGTGAACCGCCCGATGATCCGCAGCTGGCTGGAGGCGATGGGCGACACCAACCAGGCGTACGAGCGCGACGCCGTGGCGCCGCCGGCGATGATCCAGGTCTGGACCATGCGCGGGCTGCGGCCCGCCGCCGAGGAGCCGGACGACCCGCTGCGGGCCATGTCGACGGTGCTCGACGAGGCCGGCTACACCTCCGTGGTGGCGACCGACAGCGAGCAGACCTACCACCGCTACCTGCGCGAGGGCGAGGAGGTGACGGTGCGCGGCCGGCTGACCGAGGTGACCGGGCCCAAGCGCACCGCCCTGGGCGAGGGCTGGTTCGTCACCACGGAGAGCACCTGGTACGTCGGCACCGAGGCGGTGGCGACCATGCGCTTCCGGGTGCTGAAGTATCGCCCGGCCGCCCGGCCGGTGGCCCCGGCCGCCGCGCTCCGGCCGATGATCAGCCCGGACACCGCGTTCTTCTGGGCCGGCACGGCCGCGGGCGAGCTGCGGATCCAGCGCTGCGAGGACTGCGGCGCGCTGCGCCACCCGCCGGGCCCGGCCTGCCCGCGCTGCGGGGCCACCAAGCCCGGGTACGCGGTCGCGTCCGGCACCGGCCGCATCCACAGCCACGTGGTGCACCGCCACCCGCCGCTGCCCGGCCGGGAGTCGCCCGTGGTGGTCGTGCTGGTGGAACTGGCCGAGGGGGTACGCATGGTGGGTGAGCTGCGCGGGGTGGCGCCCGAGGAGGTCCGGATCGGGGCCGCCGTCCGGGTCGACTTCGTCCGCGTCGACGACGAGCTGACCCTGCCGACCTGGCGCCCGGACGAGACGGAGGCGGCCGGATGAGGGCCGGGACAGCACTGCCCGAGTGGCGCCTGGAGGTGACCCCGACGCTGGTCATCAGCACGGCCCTGGCCACCCGGGACTTCCAGGACGTGCACCACGACCGGGACGCGGCCGTGCGCCGCGGCGGCAAGGACATCTTCCTCAACATCCTCACCACCACCGGCCTCGTGCAGCGCTACGTCACCGACTGGGCCGGCGAGCGGGCGGTGGTGCACGGGATCGCGATCCGGCTCGGCGGGCCCTGCCACGCCTACGACACGCTGACCTTCACCGGGCGGGTGACCGGGATGGACGGCGACCGGTGCGTGGTCGCCGTGGCCGGGCGGACCGCGGTGGGCGAGCACGTCACCGCGACCGTACGGGTGACGCCGTGAACGGGTTTCCGCCGCGGGTCGGCTCAGCGGCCATCGTCGGGATCGGGGCCACCGAGTTCTCCAAGGATTCCGGGCGCAGCGAGCTGCGGCTCGCCGTCGAGGCGACCCGCGCGGCGCTCGACGACGCCGGACTGCGGCCGTCCGACGTCCAGGGCATGGTCACCTTCGCGATGGACACCAACGCCGAGGTCGCGGTCGCCCGCGAGCTGGGCGTCGGCGAGCTCAGCTTCCTGAGCCGGATCGCGTACGGCGGGGGCGCGGCGTGCGCGGTCGTGCAGCAGGCGGTGCTGGCCGTCTCGGCCGGGCTCGCCGAGGTCGTGGTCTGCTACCGGGCGCTCAACGAGCGGTCCGGCCGCCGGTTCGGGCAGGCCTCGGCCGAGCTGGCCGCCGCGCCGACGTCCGCGGGGATCGACGCGGGCTGGCACTACCCGATGGGCCTGGCCACGCCGGCCGCGATGGTGGCCATGGTGGCCCAGCGCTATCTGCACGACTTCGGGGCGAGCACCGACGACTTCGGCCGGGTCGCGGTCGCCGCCCGCCGGCACGCCGCCAGCAACCCCCGGGCCTGGTTCTACGGCCGCCCGATCACCCTGGCGGAGCACCACGCCTCCCGGTGGATCGCCGAGCCGCTGCGGCTGCTCGACTGCTGCCAGGAGAGCGACGGAGCGGTCGCGCTGGTGGTGACGTCGGAGCGGCGTGCGCGCGACCTGGCCCGGCCGCCCGCGGTGGTGTGCGCGGCGGCGCAGGGCAGCGGCACCGACCAGTACGTGATGACCAGCTACTACCGCGACGAGGTGGCGGCGCTGCCGGAGATGGGTGTGGTGGCGCGTCAGCTGTGGCGCCAGTCCGGCTACTCGCCGTCCGACGTGCGCACGGCCGTGCTCTACGACCACTTCACCCCGTACGTGCTCATGCAGCTGGAGGAGCTGGGGTTCTGCGGCCGTGGTGAGGCCCGGCACCTGGTCGCCGACGGCGGGATCGAGCTGGGTGGCGGGCTGCCGGTGAACCCGCACGGCGGGCAGCTCGGCGAGGCGTACATCCATGGCATGAACGGCATCGCCGAGGCGGTCCGCCAGGTCCGCGGCACGGCCGTCAACCAGGTCCCGGGGGACGGCCCGGTGCTGGTCACGGCGGGCACCGGCGTGCCGACCAGCGGCCTGATCCTGGCCGCGCCCTGACGAGCTGATCAGCCTGACGAGCTGATCAGCCTGACGAGCTGATCAGCCTGACGAGCTGATCAGCCTGACGAGCTGATCAGCCCGACGAGCTGATCAGCGCGTCAACGGCTGCACCGTCGTGAACGCGGCGCTGAGCACGCCGGCCTTCGTCCGCACGTGGTAGCGGGTGCGCCCGCGCTTGACGATCGTGCCGGACAGCCCGAAATACCGTCCCTCGCCGGTCAGCCGCACCTGGTCGCCCACCCCCAGCCGGACCGGCGGCGACTCGGCTCTGGGCGCGCGGATGCGGGCGAGCTCGGCCTCGTAGCGAGGATGCATCGGGGCCGGGCGCCCCTCGAAGGTCCAGGTGTAGAGCGCGGCCGGGTCGAAGGCCGGGGAGCAGCCGGAGCACGACCGCACCCGGACCGGCCGGCGATGAGCCGTCGTCCGGTGACCCGCCGCGCAGATCCCCTCCCACGCCCCGTCCACCTTCGGCGCGTCGGCCGGCATGCACCGCCGCCCCGAACAGCCGATCCGCCGCGCGACCGTCCGCCACACCCGGTCATGGCCGTGCCCCGCACCGGCGAGGGCGTGCGCGATCTCGTGCAGCACCGTCTCGGTGACCTGCTCCGGGGAGTACAGGCCCATCAGGTGCCGCGACAGGCCGATCTCCTTACGGTCCGAGCGGCACACCCCGGCCCGCGTCTTGGCGTTGTCGAACACCAACCGCCAGCCGGCCAGCCCGTGCTGGTCCATCAGCCCGGTCGCGAGCTCCCGCGCCTCCGTCTGGTTCAACCCCGATGCTCCTCGTCGTTTTCGGGCAAGGTTAGCCGCGGTAGCGGAACAGGATGCGGCCTCGGGTGAGGTCGTAGGGGCTCAGCTCCACCAGCACCCGGTCGTACGGGAGGATCTTGATGTAGTTCTTGCGGATCTTTCCACTGATGTGGGCCAGCACCTTGTGGCCGTTCTGCAGCTCCACCGTGAAAGT
This sequence comes from Actinoplanes sp. ATCC 53533, assembly GCF_003947245.1. Classification (NCBI taxonomy): domain Bacteria; kingdom Bacillati; phylum Actinomycetota; class Actinomycetes; order Micromonosporales; family Micromonosporaceae; genus Actinoplanes; species Actinoplanes sp. ATCC 53533. Next base: position 66,163 of record NZ_QHHV01000123.1, read on the forward strand.
GGCGTTGCGCAGACATTCCAGGACGGTGCCCTCGAGTTCGATGCCGTTTGATGTTCTCGCCATGGTCGGCTACTCCTGTCGTGCGGGGTCAGCGGAGGACAAGTTCGAGGTTGCTGCCGGTGCGCCGGGCACCGATGCCCTCGAACAGCGCGGTGGCGGCCACGTTGGATTCGGTCACCTCGGCGGAGGCCGTCTCCCTGCCGATGCGGTGCAGCGTGCCCAGCGTGTGGGCCAGCAGCGCCCGGGCGATGCCGCGGCGCTGGCGGTCGGCCCGGACGGCGATCAGTCCTATCCGGGGCAGCCGGGTCACGGTCGCTACCCGCAGCAGACCCACGTACTGGCCGGACTGCGCCGCCACGGCGTATTTCGCCGGGTCGAGCACGGGAGGGGCCAGGATCTCGGCCGGCATGTCCTGCCATCCGGGGCCGGCATCCACCTGATCGCGGATCGTGCGGTCCAGGGCGCGTAGCGGGGCCTCCTCCGCGCGGCCGAAGGCCGTTATCGTCACGTCCGGCGGTGGCGGGGCCGAGTCGAGGCCCGTGGCGCGGGGATCGGTGGGTATGGCGTACTCCCACTCCCGGCGCCGGGTCGTGAAGCCGGCTCGCCGCCACCGGGCGGTCAGGCCGAGGTCGGCCTCGTCGACCACCGTGTGCAGCTGCCTCGGCAGGGCCGCCAGCATGGCCTCGGCCAGCCGGTCGAAGGCCGCGCCGTGCCAGGCGTCGATGCTGACGAACATCCGCCCGTCGGGCCGGCGCGACGACTCGCCGCGGCCGACCACGAGGTCGTCCTCCAGCGCGTGCCATCGCCCGGACGCGACGCGCGAAATCAGCACGGTGTGGCTGAATTCCACAGGATTCATAGCTTGGTGCCTTTCGGAATCGCCTGGTCAGGGCGCTCCCGGCGACACCTACGTCAGTGGCCGGCCCGTGACGGCGAGGGGAGCACCCACATCGATACAGCGTTCACGGGTCTCACCTCCTCGGTCGGTGTCACGGCTCGACGGAAGCTACCAGCCGGTGCTTCGCACCGTCCAACCATTTCCAGACCGGCGAAACGCAAGCGACCACCCGCCGCAAGATCCCCGCCGGGGTTACCAGCCCTCACTGTGGCTTGTTGTTCCGCGTCCCTTGGAATCGATCATCTAAAGAGGCGAGCGACGGAGGTGGAGCCACGTCAACCACCTGTTCGCGAAGATCGGCGACGGGGCCCAGGCCGTGGCCTACGGGCTTCCGGCATGACCTGGGCGGGTCATGACGCGCGGAGGTGCGCGAGGGCGCCAGGCGACGCTGCCCGGCGCCGCCAGGCCGACAGGACCGAGGCGGTCGCCCGGGCGTCGACCCCGGCGGTGGTGTCGATCTCGAAGTCGTACGGGCCGAAGGTGTGGATGCCGTTGAGCTCGACGTGGGCGCGTCCCTCGCCGATGCGGCGGTCACCCCGGATGCGTTCGCGACGGTCCAGTTCGTCGGGTGCGCAGTGCACGCCGACCAGAAACACGTCCAGGCCGGCCAGCAGGACGGCCAGCTCGGCTCGCCAGCTGCGAAACTCGATGACGTGCTCGACGATCAGGTCGTTGCCGGTCACCGCGAAGGCGGGCAGGCACCGGTGGAAGCCGGCGAAGAACCGGGGACGCACCTGATGCCACCAATCGAACGGCCCACCGTCGTCCCGCCGCGGCGGGAGCATGCCGGTGGCCACGAACTGGTCGGAGGAGACGTGCAGAAACGGCTCCTCCAGCGCCGTCCGCAGGCTCTTGGCCAGCGTTGATTTGCCCGAACTGGAAGCGCCGTTGAGCAGGATGATCCGGCCTGTCCCGCGCGGCGTAGGGGTGGGTTCCACGCACCCAGGATGACTCCGCCAACTCATCGCCAGAAACGCAGGACGGTCGGACCAGGGCGCAGCCCACCCGCCCGAAGGCAGGTGGGCCGCTTCATGTGCTGCTGAACCGTTGTTGACCGGCGTTCTCGATCGGTCAGAGAACGCGGTGCGTCAGTTGTTCCATTGGGCCGACACGGTGGGACTGACGGACTGGACCCGGATCTTCGACCAGGAGAATTTGTACTGGATGAAGGCGGCGTAGGTGATCGCCCGGTAGGCGCCGTACGACGCGTCATAGATCCAGACGGTGTCGTCCGTGCTCGTCTTCGCCAGGTGGGCGTTGGTGAGCAGGTAGTAGCCCCAGTAGCAGTCGACGAACAGGTTGTCGTTGGTGCTGATCGGCTGCCAGCTGTCCCACAGGTTGAAGTAGACGTTGCCCGGAATCGCGTAGAGGTCCCAGTTCGGGCCGACCAGGTAGACGGTGGCCGAACTGGACGTCTTGACTTGCTGACCCCGTGCCGGGCATGCCGCGGCCTTGAAACCGGCCTTCAGCGTGCTGGCCGCCGCCGTCCGGGTCAGCGCCGTGCCGTGGTCCGGTGCCGCCGCAGCCGGCTGCGCCGCGAGCAGCGTGGCTGCCAGCGTCGCCAGGGTCATGCTGATGATCCTCGACTTCTTCATTGTTCTCCGTCCCCGAGTAGTGCCCGTATGGCCTACGAGGTCTCTGTCTAGCGGCGCGAGCGTTGTCTGGCCCCTGCCCGGGGTCGCCAGACAAACAACTCTGGACAACGCAGTGACAATGGACGATGGATGTCGTGGCTGGTGCGGGGGAGGTCGGGGATGCCGAGGCCGGAGCGACCGTTGGACGGGCTGCCGGGCCCGGCCGTGCGACTGGCGGCTGAGCTGCGGCAGTTGCGGGAGAAGGCGGGTAAGCCGGGTTACCGGCAGATGGCCGCGCGGGTGAACTACTCGGTGGCGACACTGTCCGCGGCGGCGTCGGGCCGGCGGCTGCCGACGCTGGAGGTGACCCTGGCGTACGTCGCCGCCTGCGACGGTGATCCTGGGGAGTGGGAGCGGCGCTGGCGGGAAGCGGAACGGCTGAGTGTGACACCGGCCGAGGAACCGGATCCGGCGAACGGGCACGAGCGGGCGCCGTACCCGGGACTGGCGACGTTCCAGCCCGAAGACGCGGAGGTGTTCTTCGGCCGTGCCGCGCTGGTGGAGGAGTTGGCACGCCGCCTCAGGCAGAAGCGGTTCCTGGCCGTGTTCGGCCCCTCGGGTGCCGGGAAGTCGTCGGTGGTCCGGGCGGGGCTGGTCCCAGCCGTACCCGGGCCGGTGATCGTGTTGACGCCGGGCGCGCACCCGATGGCGGAGCTGGCGGTGCACCTCGCGCGGCATGCCGGGGTGCCGGCCGGTGGGCTGCTGGACGAGTTGCGCGAGGACCCGCCGCGGGCGCATCTGATGGTCCGGCAGGGACTGCACGCGGATGGCGATCTGCTGGTGATGGTGGACCAGTTCGAGGAGTTGTTCGCGTCCTGCGCGGATCCGGGTGAGCGGGCGGAGTTCGTGGCCGCGTTGCTGGCGATGTGCCGGGAGCCGGACGGCCGGGCCCGGGTGGTGCTGGCCGTGCGCGCCGATCACTACGCCCGGTTCACCGAGCATCCGGAGTTGCTGGCCGCGCTGGTGGACGCGCAGGTCCTGATCGGCGGGATGAGCCCGGCGGAGCTGCGCCAGGCGGTGACCAGGCCGGCCGAGCTGCGCGGCGCCCGGGTCGAGGGTGCGCTGGTGGCCACGATCGTCGCGGAGGTGAGTGACTCGCCCGGCGCATTGCCGCTGGCCGCGCACGCGCTGCGCGAGGCGTGGCAACGCCGCCAGGGTGCGATGGTCACGCTGGCCGGCTATCAGGCGGCCGGCGGTGTGGCCGGCGCGGTGGCCCACACCGCGGAGCAGACCTATGAGCGGATGTCCGAGCAGGAACAGGACGTCGCCCGGCGCGTGCTGCTGCGGATGGTCGACGTCGGGCAGGACGGGTTGATCACCCGCCGGCGGCTGAGCCGCGCCGAACTGGACACGATGGAGCTGGCCCCGGCCGTTGTCGAGGCGTTCACGGCCGCCCGGCTGCTCAGCACCGACCGCGACACCGTGGAGATCGCGCACGAGGCGCTGATTCAGGCCTGGCCGCGGCTGCGTGGCTGGGTCGAGGAGAGCCGCGCCGGGCTGCGACTGCACCGCCAGCTCACCGAGGCCGCTGCGGCCTGGGGATCGCTGGGCCGCGACGACGGCGCGCTGTACCGGGGGCTGCGGCTGTCGGCCACGGTGGAGGCGGCGGACGCGAAGGTCATCGACCTGACCGGCGCGGAACGGGAGTTCCTGGAGGCCAGCCGGGAACGGCAAGCCCGAGAGACGCGGTCGCGTCAGCGACGCACGCGGCTGGCCCTGATCAGCCTGGCCATCGGGGTGACAGCGATGAGCCTGATCGCGGCGCTCGCGTTCCGGGAGGCGAATCGAGCCAACGACGAGCGTGAGCGTGCCCTGTCGCACCAGTTGGTGGCCAACGCGCGTGATCAGCTGCAGGTCGATCAGGAACTGGCCGTGCTGCTGGCCAGGGCGGCCTATGACACCAAACCGACCGCTGAGGCCGCCGCTGTGCTCCGCCAGGCCGCGGTCGACTCCCGCATGCGAGCGAGGCTGGTCTCGGGACAGCAGCAGGTCTTCGGCGTGGCCTACAGCCCGGATGGCCGACGGGTGGCCAGTAGCGGCGCTGACGGCACGGTGCGGGTCTGGACGATGGGTGGCTCGGACCAGTTCGCCGGGCAACCTCGCGTGCTGCGTGATCATACGGGCTACGTCAGGATCCCGGTGTTCAGCGCGGACGGCCGCTATCTCGCGGCCTGCGGGGTCGATGGTCTCGTGACCGTGTGGGACCTGACCGCCGACCTGCCCCCACTCGTGCTGCGTGGTCATGGCGGAGAGGTGTCCGCTGTCGCGTTCAGCCCTGACGGACGGCTGGTTGCCGGCGCCGGCAACGACGGCACCGTCCGGGTCTGGGATCGGACGAGCGGGAACTCACGAGCTGTCCGTGCCCTGCCGCTCGGCGGAGGCCCCGCTCGGACGGTGGCCTTCAGCCCGGACGGCGACCATCTCGCCGCCGGCGGCGGCGATGGGCCGGTCATCGTCTGGAATCTGGCCAAGACCGCACCACCTGTGGTCTTGAATGGCCACGAGAACACCGTCTGGAGCATCGCTTACAGCCCCGACGGGCGCCTGCTGGCCAGCGCGAGTGCTGACCAGACAGTCAGGATCTGGCCCCTCACCGGAAGGGAGCCGCCGCTGGTCCTTCGCGCCGACGACGGCACGGTCGAGACCGTGGCCTTCAGCCCGGACGGAAGAAGGATCGCCAGCGGCCACAGCGGAAGCGACACCATTCGCGTGTGGAACACAGCGACAGGCGACGGCGAAGACCCCCTGCTTCTCCACGGTCACCTCGGACCGGTGTGGAGCGTCACCTTCAGCCCGGACGGCCGGCGGCTGCTCAGCGGCAGCGGTGACGGCACGCTGCGGCTCTGGGATCCAGCCTATCCCGGCAACCCTCAGGTGCTCGATGGTCACAGCGGAGCGGCGTGGAGCGTGGCGGTCAGCGCCGACGGGAACACCATCGCCAGCGGCGGCGCCGACCACACGGTCCGCGTATGGCGGGGCAGGATCGGGCAGGCCCCGTTGGTGCTGAGAGGCCATGGCGACGAGGTCCTCGCGGTGGCATTGACCGCGGACGGCCGCCGGGTGGCGAGTGTCTCGCGAGATCGAACCGTACGTGTGTGGGACACCGACAGCGGCGCCCGCATCGCCGTTCTCCGCGGTCACACGAAGATTGTCTGGGGCGTGGCGTTCAGCCCCGACGGGCGGCGGGTGGCCAGCGGCGGCGCCGATGAGGCCGTGCGGATCTGGGATGTCGATGGTGCGGGCCCTCCCATCGTGCTCAAGGGGCACGAAGCGTCTATCAGGGGCATCGCGTTCAGCCCTGACGGCAGGCAGGTCGCCAGCACAAGCCAAGACACCACCGTGCGGGTCTGGAACGCCGATGGCCACGGCGACCCCCTCGTCCTGCGAGGGAACCCGGGCCTGGTCTGGACCGTCACGTATTCCCCGGACGGCCGGACGATAGCCACCGGCGGCGACGACGGAAACATCAGAATCTGGAACGCGAACGGCAAAGAACAGCCCCGAATCCTCCGCGGGCACCGAGGGCCGGTCTGGAGCGTGGCATTCCGTCCCGATGGCCGGCAGATCGTCAGCGCCGGACATGACAGCAGCGAGCGGATATGGGACACGGCCACCGGAGAAGAACTCGTTTCCCTTCGTGGCCACGGCGCCTTCGTCGAACAGGCCCAGTTCGGTCCCGACGAAACCCTCATCACGGCCCACGGCGACGGCACCATCCGACTGACCCGCTGTGCGGTCTGCGGGCCGATCAACCACGTCCGAGCCATCGCGGACGCACACGTCACTCGCCCCCTCAGCGCTGACGAACGCCGTAGCTACCTGCACGAACAGGGCCCCACATAGATCAGTGGCGCTCGGTCAGCCACCCTGGGACCGCGGCGGTGCCTGGTCGAACTCGTCGCGGTTGCGGACGATGTCGCTCTGGTGGTCGCGGACCCAGTGCACAAGTCCGTCCACGGCCTCGCCCAGTGAACGGCCGAGCGGCGTCAGGGCGTATTCCACCCTCGGGGGCACCTCGGAGTATGCGGTCCTGGTCACCAGCCCGTCGCGGGTGAGGGCGCGAAGCGTCTGGCTGAGCATCCGCTGGGAGATGCCGGCGACCTGCTCGTGCACGGCGGTGAAGCGCAGCGGGCCGGACGCCAGGACCGTGATGGTCAGCAGCGTCCATTTGTCACCCACCCGCGCCAGCACGTCGCGGACGACTTCGATCGTCCGGACGCAATCCGGGGCCACCCCGCGCCGGGCGAGTTCGGAACCGAGGGAGCCGGTCATGGCATTCGTTCCCCAAGCGTCAGTAGCTGACATCAAAGTGCGTATCGGAGAGCCGGACTAAATCCGGCGGGCGCACGTTTCTTACTGATCGTAACTGACGTGCGGCCACCGGCTTCGTGGCCGCGACAGCGGGAGGACACCATGGTCCGGCACGACACCTTCACGATCTCGCGGCACCTCGGCGTGCCGCCGGGCGAGGTCTTCACCGCGTTCGCCGACACCGCGATCAGGAAGCGGTGGTTCCGGCTGCCCGGCAGCGGAGCCTCCTACGAGCAGGACTTCCGGGTGGGCGGCGGTGAGACGGCGCGCAGCACCTTCACCGGGCTGGACACGGCGCCCGAGCTGCTGGAATACCGGTCACGCTACATCGACATCGCCGGCCCCCAGCGAATCGTCTACGGCTATGAGGCCGTCGTCGACGGCGAATTGCGATGGACCTCGCTGGTCACGGTCCGGTTCGACGCCGAGACCGACGGAACCCGCCTGGAATGGACCGAGCAGGTGACATTCCTGAGATACCAGGGAGACGGCAGTGTGGAACTGGCCCATCTGCGCGGCGGGAGCGTGCTGCGGCTGAACGGCCTCGACGTGGCTCTGCGCGGGGTCAGCGGAAGGTGAGCACCGCGTCGGACAGCGCCGGGGCGTCGTCGCGGTCGGGCACCGTGGCGACCAGGAGGAGCCGGTCGTCCTCGCGCCAGATCCGGGTGCGCAGCGTCTCGCCCGGGAACACGACACCGGAGAAGCGGCAGCTGTAGGCGGCCACCCGGGCCGGGTCGCCGTCGAGCGCGGCGTCCACGGCTGCCTTGGCCACCATCCCGTACGTGCAGAGGCCGTGCAGGATCGGGCGCGGGAAGCCGGCCTTGGCGGCGAAGACCGGATCGATGTGCAGCGGGTTGCGGTCGCCGCACAGCCTGTACCACAGCGCCTGCCGCGGATCGGTGCGGGAGAGCACCTCAAGATCCGGATCGCGGGCCGGCACCGGCACCCTGCCGGACGGCCCGCGGTCGCCGCCGAACCCGCCCTCGCCCTTGGCGAAGATGCTGATCCGGCTGGTGAACAGCGCGGTGGTCGTCTCGGTCACCACGACCGCGGCGCTGCCCTTGTCGTAGACGGCGGCGATCCGGGCGCCGGCCTGCTCCCGGCCGCTCGCCGGGATCGGGCGGTGCAGCACCAGCTCCTGCCGGCCGTGCACGACCCGGGCCAGGTCGATGTCGATCCCGGGCATCGACACTCGCGGCGGCTCGGTGTCGCGCAGCGTGGTGGCGACCGTGGCGAAGGTGGGCAGCACCCCGCGCAGGGCGGCCTCGTAGACGTAGCCGAGCTCGTCCGGACCGGCGCCGACGGCCAGGTGGTAGAGCAGCACGTCGGTGCTGTCCCAGCGCAGCTCACGCCGGCCGAGGTCGGCGCCGACGGCGACCGCCGGGTCGATCGGCATCAGTCCTCCCCGGTGGGTGCGGCGCCGGTGGGCGCGATGGCGGTGGGCGCGATGCTGGTGGGTGCGGCGCTGGTGGGTGCGGCGCTGGCCGGTGCCGCGGGCGAGCCGGCCAGGTCCAGCGCGGCCAGGTAGCCGAACGTCATGGCGGGCCCGAGCGTGGCGCCGGCCCCGGCGTAGCCGCGGCCCATCACCGAGGCGCTGGCGTTGCCCGCCGCGTACAGGCCGGGGATTGGTGTGCCGTCGGCTCGCAGCACCCGGGCCCGTTCGTCGGTGCGCAGCCCGCCCTTGGTGCCGAGGTCGCCGGGCACCAGCGAGAAGGCGTAGAACGGCGGCTTGCGCAGCGCGCCCAGGCACGGGTTGGGATGCTGGCGGGGGTCGCCGTAGTAGCGGTCGTAGGCTGAGGCGCCGCGCTGGAAGTCGTCGTCGTGGCCGCGCGCCGCGAACCCGTTGAACCGCTCCACGGTGGCCCGCAGCGCCTCGGCGGGCGCGCCGATGCGGCCGGCCAGATCCTCCAGGGTGTCCGCGCGGTGGGCGATCCCGGCGGCGAACCAGCGGCGCGGCAGCGCCGCCCGTGGCCCGCGGCCGGCGAACAGGTAACGGTCCCGGTAGGTCTGGTCGGTGACCAGCCAGGCCGGCAGGTGCGGCGCTTCGCCGTCGCGGCCGAGCATGGCGTGCACGGCCTCGACGTACGGCGCGGACTCGTTGAAGAACCTTTGGCCGGTGCCGTCGACGACGAGGCCGCCGGGGAGGTTGCGCTCGGCGAGGCAGAAGTACGGCCCGCCGGTGAGTGGGAGCGACGGCCCCCACCACGCCTCGTCCATGAGGTCGAGCTCCGCGCCCAGCAGCCGGCCGGCCTCGATGCCGTCGCCGGTGTTGCCCGGCGCGCCCACGGTCCACTCCGTGCCGATCCGCTGATATCGTCGGCGCATCCCTTCGTTGTGCTCGAATCCGCCGCTGCCGAGCAGCACGCCCCGGCGCGCCCGCAGCCGCACCGGCCGCCCGTCGCGCTCGACGACGATCCCGGTGACCCGCTCCCGCTCGGTGGTCAGCTCGAGCATCGGGGTGGCCAGCCAGACCGGGACGCCGGCGGTACGGAGCCCGGCGCGCAGGCCGCCGGCGAGCGCCTGTCCCATGGTGAGCCGGCGCCGCCGCCGGAGCCGGGCGAGCAGGGTGCCGGCGGCGAGCCGGACCGCGGTGCTGACGGCCCGCGGGTGCCGCAGGCCCAGCGACAGCCACCGGTAGTCGACCGCGGTGACCGCCATGCCGTTCGGCGCGGCGAGGTAGGGCGGCGCGAGCGTGCCGAGGTCGGGACCGAGCACCCGGGCGTCCAGCGGCCTGGGCTCCACCGTCCGGCCGCCGGGCACGCCGCCGGTGGCCTCGGGGTAGTAGTCCGGATAGCCGGGCACCCAGGCGAAGTCCACCGGGGTGTGCGCCCGGACGAACGCGAGCATGGCCGGCCCGTGCTCCAGGAAGGCACGCCGGCGCTCCGGCGGCACCGCCGGCCCGGCCACGTGCGCCAGGTAGGCCCGGGCGCCGTCGGCGTCGGCTGCCACCCCGGCCCGCGTGAGGACCTCGTTGCCCGGCAGCCACAGGCCGCCGCCGGAGCGGGCGGTGGAGCCGCCGTACACCTCGGCCTTCTCGACGACGACCGCGCTCAGCCCGTGGTGTGCCGCGGTCAGCGCCGCCGTCATCCCGGCGCCGCCGCTGCCGACCACGATCACGTCGAACTCGTCATCCGCGTGAGTCATTAGAACAGGTTATAGTTATGGCGGCACCTGCGCTACAGCGAAAGCTCCAGCCCTATTGATACGTGTTCCAGTATTCGGAGGTCATGTGACCGGGTCGTGGGACTGCTCGGCCGACGTCGTGGTGGTGGGCTTCGGCGCGGCCGGGGCGTGCGCCGCCATCGAGGCGGCCGAGTCGGGCGCCGCCGTGCTGGTCCTGGACCGCTTCGGCGGCGGTGGGGCGACCGCGATCTCGGGCGGTGTCGTCTACGCCGGCGGCGGCACCCGGCAACAGATCGCGGCCGGCGTCACCGACACCCCGGAGGCGATGTTCGACTACCTCACCGCCGAGGTCGGCGAGGCCGTGTCGGCGGCGACCCTGCGCCGGTTCTGCGCGCAGAGCGCCGGCATGCTCGACTGGCTGGCCGAGCGCGGGGTGCCGTTCGACGCCAGCCTCTGCCCCTACAAGACGTCCTACCCCACCGACCGGCACTACCTGTACGACTCCGGCAGCGAGCAGTCGTTCGCCCACCTCGCCGCGCCCGCCCCGCGCGGGCACCGCGCCTACGCCCGCGGCACCTCCGGCCGCGTCCTGTACGCCCGACTCGCCGGGGCCGCGCGCGCCCGGGGTGCCGTGATCCGCGCCCAGACCCGCGCCGACCGGCTGATCCTCGACCGGGACGGCCGGGTGGCCGGCGTCGAGTGCCGCACGCTGAGCGCCGCGCCCGCCTGGGCCCGGCTCGGCCACCGCGTCCTGCACCGGTGGTCGGTCAAGCCCGGCGTCTACCTGCCCGCGTTCGGCCGCGCCCTGCACCGGCCGGTGGCCTGGCTGGAGGGCCGGTATGCCAGCCCGCTGCGGATCGGCGCCCGCCGGGCGGTCGTGCTGTCCGCCGGCGGGTTCGTGTTCAACCGGGAGATGCTCCGCGAGCACGCCGGGGAATACCGCGGTGGGCTGCGGCTGGGCACGCCCGGCGACGACGGCTCGGGCATCAAGCTCGGCGTCCAGGCCGGCGCCGGCACCCGCTATCTGGAGAAGGTCAGCCTCTGGCGCTTCCTCACCCCGCCGTCGGCGCTGGCTGGGCGGCCTGCTCGTCGATCGCGACGGGCGGCGCGTCTGCGACGAGGCCCGCTACGGCGCGGCGATCGGCGACGCGGTGCTGCGCAGCCCCGGCCGGCAGGCGTGGCTGCTGGTCGACGCGGTGGTGCTGGCCGAGGCCCGGAGCCAGGTGCGCGGCCAGACGCTGTGGTTCCAGCGGCTGCCGACGTGGTGGCTGCTCGGCGCCGGCCGGGTCGCCGCCCCGACGCTGGAGCTCCTCGCGCGGCGGGCCGGCGTGGACCCGGCGGGGCTGGCCGCCACCGTCGCGGCGTACCAGGATGCCGTGGCCGCCGGCCGGCCCGACCCGACCGGCAAGCCGGCCCACCTGGTGCGCCCGCTGGTCCGCCCGCCGTATTCGCTGATCGACGTCTCGGTGCGCCCCCGGCTCGGTTCGCCGGCGCCCATGCTCACCCTGGGCGGCCTGCGGGTCGACGAGGACAGCGGGCAGGTGCTGCGCGGCGACGGGCGCGGCGTGCCGGGACTGTACGCGGCCGGCCGCACGGCCGCCGGCCTCTGCTCGCGCTCCTACATCAGCGGGTTGTCGCTGGCCGACTGCGTCTTCTCCGGCCGCCGCGCGGGCCGGAGCGCGGCGGTGGAGAACCAGGGAGGTATGCATGCTCACCGAAGCTGACCGCCGGACGCTGGCCGACCGGCTGCGCGCCGCCGAACGGGACCGCGCGCCGATTCAGCCGCTGGTGCGGGACCGGCCCGACCTGGGTCCCGCCGACGCGTACGCGATCCAGTTGCACAACGTGCGCCGCCGCGGCGGCACGGTGGTCGGCCACAAGGTCGGCCTGTCGTCGAAGGCGATGCAGCAGCTGATGGGCGTGGACGAGCCGGACTACGGCCACCTGCTGGCCGACATGCGGCTGTCCGAGACCGAGCCGGCCGACGCGCTGCGGTACTGCCGCCCGAAGGTCGAGATCGAGGTCGCGTTCCTGCTCGGCGCCGACCTGCCCGGCCGCGACTGCACCGAGCGCGACGTGCTGGCCGCCACCGAGGCGCTCGCCCCGTCGATCGAGCTGATCGACAGCCGGATCGTGGACTGGCGGATCAGCCTGGCCGACACGATCGCCGACAACGCCTCCTCGGCCGGCTTCGTGGTGGGCGCGGCCCGGATACCACCGCGGGAGGTCGACCTGCGCGAGATCGACGCGGTGCTGTATCGCGGCGCCGAGCCGGTCGCCCGGGGCCGCTCGGACGCGGTCCTCGGCAACCCGGCGACCGCGGTGGCCTGGCTGGCCCGCACGGTCGCCGACTTCGGGGTACGGCTGCGCGCCGGTCACCTGATCATGCCGGGCGCCTGTGCCCCCGCCGTGGACGCGTATCCCGGCGACGAGTTCCGCGCGGTCTTCACCGGCCTCGGCGAGGTCAGCCTGTCGTTCGCGAAAGAGGTGTCCCATGAGTGATGGACTGACCGCGGCCATCGTCGGGTCCGGCAACATCGGCACCGACCTGCTGCACAAACTGCTGCGTTCGCCACTGATCGAGCCGCGCTGGATGGCCGGCATCGACCCGGCCAGCCCGGGCCTGCGCCGCGCCGCCGAGGCGGGGCTCGCGACCAGCGCCGCCGGCACGGAGTGGCTGCTGGCCCAGGACCCGCTGCCCGACCTGGTCTTCGAGGCCACCTCGGCGGCCGTGCACCGGGCCAACGCCCCGCGGTACGCCGGCGCGGGCATCCGGGTCGTCGATCTGACCCCGGCGGCGATCGGGCCGTACGTGGTGCCGGAGGTCAACCTCGGCGAGCACCTGGCCGCCACCAACGTCAACCTGATCACCTGTGGCGGGCAGGCCACCATCCCCATGGTGTACGCGGTGTCCCGGGTGACGCCGGTCAGCTACGCCGAGATCGTCGCGACCGTGGCCTCCCGGTCGGCCGGGCCGGGCACCCGGGCCAACATCGACGAGTTCACCCGGACCACCGGCCGCGGCCTCGAGCTGGTCGGCGGCGCGGCCCGGGGCAAGGCGATCATCGTGCTCAACCCGGCCGACCCGCCGCTGATCATGCGCGACACCGTGTTCTGCGCGATCGGCGCCGAGGCGGACACCGGGGCCGTGGCCGCGTCGATCGTGGCGATGGCCGCCGAGGTGGCCCGCTACGTGCCCGGCTACCGGCTGCTCAACGAGCCGCAGTTCGACCCGCCGTCGGCGGCGACCGGCGGGGCCACCCGGGTGGCGATCTTCGTGGAGGTCGCCGGCGCCGGTGACTTCCTGCCGCCGTACGCCGGCAACCTCGACATCATGACCGCCGCGGCCACCCGGGTGGGCGAGGAACTCGCCCGCGCCGCCGTGGCCGCGTAGGCCGCGCCCAATCAGGAGGCCCCATGCTGCCCCGCCGCTTCTCCGCCGATCTGGACCTGCGGATCACCGACTCCTCGCTGCGCGACGGCTCGCACGCCAAGCGCCACCAGTTCACCGCCGACGAGGTGGCCTCGATCGTCGCGGCCCTGGACGCCGCCGGCGTGCCGGTGATCGAGGTGAGCCACGGCGACGGGCTGGGCGGCTCGTCGTTCACCTACGGCCTGAGCCGGACGCCGGAGCAGGAGCTGATCGCGGTGGCGGTGGGCGCCGCCACCCGCGCGAAGATCGCCTTCCTGATGCTGCCGGGGGTGGGCGTCGTCGACGACATCCGGCAGGCGGCCGGCAACGGGGCCGGCATCTGCCGGATCGCCACCCACTGCACCGAGGCGGACATCGCCGTCCAGCACTTCGGGCTGGCCCGCGAGCTCGGCCTGGAGACCGTCGGCTTCCTGATGATGGCCCACTCCCAGCCGCCCGAGGCGCTGGCCGCGCAGGCCCGCATCATGGCCGACGCGGGCTGCCAGTGCGTGTACGTGGTGGACTCGGCCGGCGCGCTCGTGCTCGACCAGGTCGGTGACCGGGTCGCGGCGCTGGTGGCGGAGTTGGGCGACGACGCGCAGGTGGGCTTCCACGGCCACGAGAACCTGGGCCTCGGCGTGGCGAACTCGGTGCTGGCCGCGCGGGCCGGCGCCACCCAGATCGACGGCAGCACCCGGCGCTTCGGCGCGGGGGCCGGGAACACCCCGGTGGAGGCCTTCGTGGGTGTCTGCGACAAGCTCGGCCTCCGCACCGGCATCGACTTCTTCGCCATCGTGGACGCGGCCGAGGACGTGGTCCGCCCGGCCATGCCGGACGAGTGCCGGCTGGACCGGCTGGCGCTGATCATGGGCTACGCGGGGGTCTACTCCAGCTTCCTCATGCACGCCTTCACGCTGGCGCAGCGCTACCGGGTGTCCGGGGCGGAGATCCTGGTGCGGGCCGGCGAGCGGCGTCTCGTCGGCGGCCAGGAGGATCAGCTCATCGACATCGCGATGGAGCTGCAGCGGGCTCAGTAGTAGGTGACCGACACCGTGTCGCTGCGGGGGAGGGCCTGGCAGGCGAGGATGTAGCCGTCGGCGAAGTCCTCCTCCTCCAGCACCTCGTTGTGCACCAGCTCGACCTCGCCGTCGAGCAGCCGGCACGCGCAGGCGCCGCACTGGCCCTGCCGGCAGGAGAAGGGCGGGTTGAGCCCCGCCGCGATGATCACATCGAGCAGGCGGGTGCCGGCCGGCCACGGCAGCACGTGGGTCTGCCCGTCCAGGGTGACCTCGGCGGTGGCGTCACGGCCGCCGGCGGTGGTGTCCCCGGCCGCCAGGTCGAACCGCTCGACGCGGACCCGGTCCGCCGGCACGCCGGCGTCCCGCAGGGCCTGCTGGGCGACCACGACGAAGGGCTCCGGGCCGCACACGTACGCCTCGCGGCCGGCGTACGGCATCAGCAGAGCGGCCAGGGCGGCACCGGTCGGCGCGCCCCGCTCGCCGTCCAGCCAGTGCGTGACCACGAACCGGTCGCCGTACCGCTGTCGCAGGGCGGTCAACTCGGCGCCGAAGATGACCGAGTCGGCGTCCCGGTTGGCGTACACCAGGGCGAGCCGGCCGCGGCCCCGGGCCAGCACCGATTTGATGATGGCCATCACCGGGGTGATGCCGCTGCCGCCCGCGAGCAGCAGCAGGTCGTCGTCGAGCGAGGCCGGGGTGAACGAACCGGCCGGCGGCGCGAGGTCCAGCGTGCTGCCGGGACGGACGTGGTCACAGATCCAGTTCGACGCCTGCCCGTCGCGTACCCGCTTGACGGTGATCTTCAGGTCCGGGTCGGTGTCCGGCGAGCTGGACAGCGAATAGCACCGGGCGACCACCCCGCCGCCGTCCGGCACGCGCACCGTCAGATACTGCCCGGGCCGGTAGGCGAACGCGGCGGCCAGGGCCGGTGGCACCGCCAGCACCAGCGAGTGCGCGTCCGGGGTCTCCGCGATGACCTCGGCCACCGTGATCCGGTGGAACGTCGGTGCGACGGCGACGTCGGTCTGTGTCTCGGTCATCAGTTCACCTCCAAGCGGCCCTCGCGCACCGCACCGTCGATGCTGTCGCGCAGCTCCGGGCAGGTCGGCACCAGGGCGGTCGGGCGGCCGCCGGCCGCCGCGGCCAGCCGGGCGCAGGACCGCGCGGCCGGGGTGGTCCACTGCACGCTGGTCTGCTGCGGGCTCGCCTTGCGCGCCCGCACCCGGGCGCCGCAGTGGCCGCAGCTGATCTCGGTGAGGCCACCCTCGAGGTACGCCCGCCGCTCGGCCAGCGTGTCGGCCGGGATCATGAGCGCGGCGCCGCACCGGCCTGGCGAGCCTGGTTCGCGGCCACCTCGGCCTCCCACGTCCGCACGGCCCGGGTGGTGTCGACCTCGAACTCGTAGCGCGCCACCATGTCCTCAGTAACCTCCTCGACGTCCACATAGAACTGCTCGTACCAGCGGCGCAGCTGGTAGACCGGGCCGTCCTCGGCGCACAGCAGCGGGTTGTCGATCCGGGTCTTGTGCTTCCAGATCTCCACGTCCTGCAGGAAGCCGACCCCGATGCTCTTGGCGAACCGGCCCGCCGCCTTCTCCGCCTGGGCGTTGGTGAGGCCGGGCAGCCGCTTGACGATCACGCCCCACTGGAGCACGAACGAGGTGGGCGAGACGGGGTAGTGACAGTTGATCAGCACCGACTCGACGTCGATGCCGTGGTAGTTGTGGTACAGGTTGTCGATCATGTACGAGGGCCCGTAGTAGGCGGCCTCGGAGCGCAGGGTGGCGTCGCCGGACTGGCTGGCCCCGGTCGGCACGTCCGGCCTTGGCCGGGTGTTCAGGAACTGCGCTGCCACGTGGCCCTCCAGGACGTTCTTGAAGAACGTCGGGAAGGCGAAGTGGATGTAGAAGAAGTGCGCCATGTCGACCACGTTGTCGATCACCTCGCGGCAGTTCGCGCCGTCGATCCGGATCGAGTCCCAGGTCCAGGAGCTCCACTCGTCGGAGAAGGCGCCCTCGATCCGTGGAATGACGACCCCGGGCGGCGGTGGCGCGCCCTGCGGGTCGTGCCACACGAACAGCTGCCGGTTTTCCTCGATCGTCGTCCAGGACCGGGTGCGGGCGCGCAGTGGCACCCGGTGCGCGTAGGGCACGGTCTCGCACCGCCCGTCGCCGCGCCAGCGCCAGTCGTGGAACGGGCAGGCCACCGCGTCGCCCTTGACGGTGCCCATGGTCAGGTCGCCGCCCATATGCCGGCAGTATCCGTCGAGCACGTGCAGCGCCCCGCCCGAGTCGGCGAACACGACGAGTTTGGTGCCGAACGCCTCGATGGCATGCGGGCTGCCGTCGCGGAAGGAATCGGCCAGGCCCAGGCAATGCCAGCCCCGGGCGAACCTGGCCGGCGGGGCCCCGGTGTCGATGGTGCGTACTTGCTCGCCGCTCATGAGCCGCTCCAGGTTTTGTGGAACGCGGGACTTGTGGAACGCGTTGCAATGTGGCCGCGTAGGCTGTGGTCACAAAGGTAGAACGTGTTCTAGTATATGGGCGGCGAGTTCGCCAGCCAACCCGAGTTTGTCAGCCAACCCGCGGAGGGGATCTCATGGAGGCAAGCGCCGGCGACGCGGTCCGGAGCGGAGTGCGCGACCTGCTACCGGTTCTCAGGGACAGGGCCCAGGAGACGGAGGACCGCCGGGCGCTGGCTCCCGAGACCGTCAAGTCGCTCGCCGAGACCGGCTTCTTCCGGCTGCTGCAGCCGGCCCGGTTCGGCGGCGTCGAGGCCGATCCGGTGACCTTCCTGAGCTGCGTCCGGGAGCTGGCCGGCGCGTGCGGCTCGACCGGCTGGGTCGCCTCGGTGATCGGCGTGCACCCCTGGCAGCTCGCCCTCTTCCCCGACCAGGCGCAACAGGACGTCTGGGCCGACGACCCCGGCACCCGGATGTCGTCCTCCTACGCGCCGACCGGCAGGGTCACCGCGGTCGACGGCGGATACCGGCTCAAGGGCCGGTGGAGCTTCTCCTCCGGCTGCGACCATGCCAGCTGGGTGCTGCTCGGCGGGATCGTGCCGCCGAGCGAGGACGGCGCCCCCGCCGACTTCCGCACCTTCCTGCTGCCCGCGGCGGATTACACCATCGAGGACGTCTGGCACACCGTCGGGCTGCGCGGCACCGGCAGCAACGACGTCGTGGTCGCCGACGTGTTCGTGCCGGCCTACCGGTCGCTCAGCTTCAACGACACGGCCCGCTGTCTCTGCCCCGGGCAGGAGCTGAACACCGCCCCGCTCTACCGGATCCCGTACGGCTCGATTTTCTCGTACGCGATCACCACGCCGATCATCGGCATGGCCACCGGGGCGTACGACGCTCACGTCGCCTACATGCGGGAGCGGGTGCGCGCCGCGTATGCCGGGGTGCGGGCGGCCGAGGACCCGTACTCCCAGGTGCGGGTGGCCAACGCCGCCGCCGACGTGGACTCGGCCTGGCTGGCCCTGGAGGCCAACATGCGGGAGCTGATGGGGCTGGTCACCGCCGGCCAGAAGCTGCCGATGCCGCTGCGCCTGCGGGTGCGGCGCGACCAGGTGCGCGGCACCGAGCTGGCGATCCGGGCCGTGGACCGCCTGTTCGAGAATTCCGGAGGTAGGGCGCTGGCCACCGGCACACCCATCCAGCGGTTCTGGCGCGACGCGCACGCGGGGCGGGTGCACGCCATCAACGACCCCGAGCGGGCGCTGTCCATGTTCGGGCGCGGCGAGTTCGGCCTGCCGATCAACGACGCCATGGTGTGAGGCGGGTATGACAATTCCGAGCGCGACCCTCGACTACGACACCACCAGCGGATACGCCGCCGGCATGCACCTGCACCGGGCCGGGCCGGCCGGTTCGGCCGCGCCGCCGGCCCACCCGGTGGTGCTCCTGCACGGCGGCGGCCCCGGCGCGTCGGCATGGAGCAACTTCGGGCGTACGCTGCCGGTCTTCGCGGAGCGGTTCGACACGCTCGCCGTCGACCAGCCGGGCTTCGGCCGCTCCGGCACCGGCCCGATCACCGGGCAGTACTTCACGCATGCCGCCGACGCGCTGCTCGCGCTGCTCGACGAGCTGGGCATCGAGCGCGCCGACCTGGTGGGCAACTCGCTCGGCGGGGGCACCGCGGTCCGGTTCGCGCTGCGCCACCCGCGGCGGGCCGGCCGGCTGCTGCTCATGGGCCCCGGCGGGCTGAGCCTCAACCTGTTCTCCCCCGACCCGACCGAGGGCGTCAAGCGACTGATGGCCTTCGGCGCGCCGCCCGGTCCCACCCGGGAGAAGATGACCGCCTTCCTGCGTACCCTCGTCTTCGACCAGTCGCTGGTCACCGACGAGCTGGTCGAGGAGCGCTTCCGGGCGGCCGCCGGGCCGGAGGCGCAGCGGGCGATGCGCGAGATGGGCGCCTCGTTCACCGACCCCGCGCGCGCCGAGGAGGGCCTGCTCTGGCGCGACGCGCACCGGCTGCGCCACGAGGTGCTGCTGGTCTGGGGCCGCGAGGACAGGGTCAACCCGCTCGACGGCGCGCTGCTGGCACTCAAGCTGATCCGCCACGCCCGGCTGCACGTCTTCGGCGGCTGCGGGCACTGGGCACACCTGGAGAAGTTCGACGAGTTCAACCGGCTGGCGATCGACTTTCTGGAAGGGGACCGACCGTGAGTCTGATCCGATCCCTCGGCTACCTGCGCGTCGAGGCCACCGACGTGCCCGCCTGGCGGGAGTTCGGCGTCAAGGTGCTCGGCATGGTGGCGGGCCGCGGGCCCGACCCCGAAGCCGTCTATCTGCGCATGGACGACCTGCCCGCCCGCATCGTGGTGGTGCCCGGCGAGCGCGACCGGCTGGCCGCCACCGGCTGGGAGGTCGCCGACCCCACGGCGCTCGGCCGGCTCATCGGCGTGCTTGAGGAGGCCGGCGTCGCGGTCAAACCGGCCGGCGCCGACGAGCTCGCCGAGCGGCGGGTGGCGCAGATGGTGAGCCTCGACGACCCGTCCGGCAACCGGCTCGAGTTCTTCTGCGGCGCGGCCCTGGACACCCGGCCGGCGATCAGCCCGTACGGGAACCGGTTCGTCACCGGCGAGCAGGGCCTGGGGCACGCGGTGCTGCCGGCGCACGACGACGCCGCGGCCCTGCGCTTCTACACCGAGGTGCTCGGCTTCCGGCTGCGCGACTCGATGCGGCTGGCGCCGGAGATGATCGGCCTGCCGCCCGGTGACAGCCCGCTGTGGATGCGGTTCCTCGGCTGCTGCCCGCGCCACCACAGCGTGGCCCTGGCCCCGATCCCCGCGCCCAGCGGGCTCATCCACCTGATGGTGGAGACCGAGACGATCGACGACGTGGGCCGCGCCATGGACCGCTGCGCCAAGTTCGGCGCGCCGCTGGTGTCCACCATGGGCCGGCACGCCAACGACGAGATGATCTCGTTCTACGTCCGGACGCCGAGCGGTTTCGACATCGAGTACGGCACCGCCGGCTGCACGGTCGACGACAGCACCTTCGTGGCCCGACAGACCACCGCGCACAGTGTCTGGGGCCACCGCTTCCTGCGCGGTGGCGGGCATTGAGACCCATCATGGGTTCGCATGGGTTTTCCGCCGCGGGTGAGCTCAGGTGACCGCGAGCGCGATGGACGTCGACACCCGGCGGTTCCGTCGGGTGTTCGGCCACTTCTGCACCGGCGTCACGGTCATCACCACGGTGGACGATGAAGGCCCGGCCGGCTTCGCCTGCCAGGCCTTCGCCCCGCTGTCGCTGGATCCGCCGCTGGCCCTGTTCTGCCCCCAGGCCGACTCGGACACCTGGCGGCGCATCCAGGCCCGGGGCACATTCTGCGTCAACGTCCTGGCCGACGACCACCGCGACCTCTCCCGCACCTTCGGCACCCGCGGCGCGGACCGGTTCGCCGGCGTCGACTGGGCCCCGGCACCCTCGGGCGCCCCGATCCTGCCCGGCGCGCTGGCCTGGGCGGACTGCCGGGTGGAGGCGATCCACCCGGGCGGCGACCACACGATCGTGGTGGGCCGGGTGACCGCGCTGGGCGAGTGCCGGGACACCGGCCCGCTGCTGTTCTACAAGGGCCGCTACACGAGCACCGCGCCGACCTCCCCCTACGAGCCCCCCGAGGTGGTGGACACCCTCCTGGCCTGGCCCCGGCACACCGACTGGATCTAGCCGGTCGTCGTCGTGTCCAACGCTGTCCAACATGACGGAGCCGGCGAACGCGCGGCGCCTAAACTCCCGGGTGGTGATGTGGTCAGCGGTGACGAGGGGGATATCCATGCGGAAGCAGCCGTGGGCACGTCGGGCGGCCGCAGCAGCGGCCTTCGCCATCGTGGCGGGAGCACTGGTGGTCAACTCACACGTCGGCGGCCTCCTGGACAACTGGCCGCGGGGCGAGGTCCCGATGGTGGCGAAGTGGCCGGTGAGCGAGACCCCGATGCTGGCACGGTGGCCGGTGAGCGAGACCCCGATGCTGGCACGGTGGCCGGAAAGCGAAACCCCGATGCTGGCACGGTAGCGGGCCGGTGTCGGGTGGCTCCTCCACGGGCTGCTCAGTTGCGGAGCCGCGCGTTGAGCCGGGCGGCCTGTCGCGTGAGGTGGTCGCGTTCGGGGAGGCTGAGCGCCGATCGGGCAGCCTCGGCGTAGAGCCGCGCCGCGGTCACCGGATCACCGTCACGCTCGTGGAGGTATGCCGCGACGGCGGTGTGGCGGGGCAGGGCGGGGTCGAGCTGCGCCAGGGCGGCCAGGCCGGCCCGCGGCCCGTCGGTTTCGCCGACCGCGACGGCCCGGTTCAGGCGGGCCACCGGGCTGCCGGTGAGGCGCACCAACTCGTCGTACCATTCGACGATCTGCACCCAGTCGGTCTCCTCGGCCGTCCGGGCGTCGGCATGCAGCGCGGCGATGGCGGCCTGGGCCTGGAACTCGCCCAGGCGGTCGCGGGCGAGGGCCGCCTGGAGCACATCGACGCCCTCGGCGATCAGGCGGGTGTTCCACAGGCCGCGGTCCTGCTCGGCAAGCGGCACGAGCCGGCCGCCGGGGCCGGTCCGCGCCGGGCGCCGGGCGTGGTGGAGCAGCATGAGCGCGAGCAGGCCCGCGACCTCCTCATGGTGGGTCTTGACCGCGAGCTGCCGGGTGAGCCGGATCGCCTCGCCGGCGAGGTCGACGTCGCCGGAATAGCCCTCGTTGAAGACCAGGTAGAGCACGCGCAGCACGGTGGCGACGTCGCCGGGCTGGGTGAACCGGACGCCGGAGACGGTCCGCTTGGCCCTGCTGATCCGCTGGGCCATGGTCGCCTCCGGCACGAGGTAGGCCTGCGCGATCTGGCGCGTGGTCAGGCCACCGACCGCGCGCAGCGTGAGCGCGACGGCCGAGGCCGGTGTCAGGGACGGGTGCGCGCACAGGAAGTACAGCTGGAGCGTGTCGTCCACCTCCTGGCCCGGGACGGCCGCCGGCTCGCCCTCGACGCGTTCCTCGCGGTGCCGCCGGGAGGTATCGGCGCGGGCGGCGTCGAGAAACTTGCGCCAGGCCACGGTGACCAGCCAGCCCTTGGGATCCCGGGGCGGGTCGTCCGGCCACCCGCGTACGGCCTCGACCAGGGCGTCCTGCACGGCATCCTCGGCCGCCGCGAAGTCGGCTCCGCGCCGGACGAGGATCCCGATCACCGTGGGGGTGAGGGCCCGCAGCAGGGCCGCGTCCACGGTCATTCAGTGATGGTCGGGTGCGCGGTCAGGAACGGGCGCACCTCGAGCCACTCGTGGATCGGCTTCCCACCCGCGCCCGGAGCCGCGGACAGCTCGCCGGCCAGCTCGAGCGCCCGCTCGTAGGTCTCGACATCGATCACCATCCAGCCGGCGATCAGATCCTTGGTCTCCGCGAACGGGCCGTCGGTGACCGGCGGCCGCCCCTCGCCGTCGTAGCGGACGAAGGTGCCCTCCGGGGACAGCGGCTGACTGTCGACGAACTCGCCGGTGCTCTCGAGCCGGGCCGCGAAGTCCTGCATGTACTGCACGTGGGCCGAAAGCTCCGCCGGCGTCCACTGATCCATCGGCACGTCGTTGACCGGTGCCGGCGCGCCGCGGTAGTGCTTGAGCAACAGGTACTTTGCCATCGTGTTCTCCTTGGTGCGGTACGGCCCATTCTGGCCGCGTTCACTCCGAGGACGAAGCCGCCCACGGGTTCTCGACATCCCGACCCGCGCGGCGCTCAGGCGCGCTGCCGCTCGTCCCGCTGCCGCTCGTCCCGCTGCCGGACCAGTTCCTCGACCGCGCTCGGCAGGGTCGTCTCGAAATCGATCAGCTTCGCCCACGTCGGGGTCACCACGATCCGAACCATGCCGTCATAGAGCGACCGAACCTCCGCCTCCCACTCGACCCGCTGCTCGGGCGTCATCTCGTAGCTGCCGTTCAACTGGAGATACTCCTCCGGAATGCCGTCAACGACGTCCAGCTCGGCCCGGCCCCGGATAAGCAAGATCTTCGGCGGATGCACCTCGGTGTCGATCGTCAGGGCAACCGCCGGATTGTCGCGCAGGGCCGGGAGCTTCGGGGCGTTCTTCGTGGTGCACATGACGACCTCCGAGCCGTTCCAGGTGAACCCGATCGGGACATTGCGGGGCGTGCCGTCCTTGGCCACATAGGCCAGCCGGGTCAGGTCGCGGGCCAGCAACTCCCGGCTGAGCGGCCGGTTCAAGACCTCGGTGATCTCGTTCGGTTGCACGGTCATCTCTCCCATTGTCGCTTTCATCCGCTTCGTCCTTCTGCTTCGTCGCGAGGCCCGTCGTGGCCGCTCGCGCTCCAGGGACGGAGCCAGCGCGACATTCTCGACACCCGAAGCGTGCTGATTCTCAGGACCAGCTTCTTGGCCGTCCTGACATGGCTGAGGTCAGGGCCAGCCGCGATCTCCGGCTGCCCCGGCCTTCGCTGTCGGCTGCCCGTCCCCCCGGCCGTCGCTGCCGTCCCCCCGGCCGTCTCTGTCGGCTGTGCCGGCGGTTGCTGTCGGCTGTGCCGGCGGTTGCTGTCGGCTGTGCCGGCGGTTGCTGTCGGCTCTCCCCGCCCAGCGACGGACCCCCACTTCCAACGCTGCTTTGCTCTGCTTCCCCATTGGAAACACCTCTCAGTCGATGCCCGGTGTTTACCAAATGGGCATAATCCGAGCATTCCCCCTGGTGTTTCCTATATGGAAGCAGAGCAAAGTCACTTCGGCCGTTGCTCAGGGCCGGGCTCCGGGCGCTGAGGGCGGGCTCCGGGGACTGGTCGCCGAGGGCTGGGGCCGAGGGCCGGGCTGGGCGCTGAGGGCTGGTCGCCAGCGCTGGTCGCCAGGGGCCGGCTGGGCGCGTGGGCGCGTGGAGGGCTGGGTCGCCGGGGCTGGGTCGCCGGGGCCGGTCGCCGGGGCCGGTCGCCGGGGCCGG
>NZ_QHHV01000124.1:0-36162 GCF_003947245.1 Actinoplanes sp. ATCC 53533
GAGGTGCCCCGGCCGCATGAGTACGCCGACCGGCTGCCGGCTGTCCTCGCGGTGATCTATCTGGTGTTCAACGAGGGGTACCTGGCCAGCGGCCGGTCCGGCCAGCGGCGCGAACTGGCCCGCGAGGGGGTCGAGTTGGCCCGCCAGCTGGCCGCGCTGCTGCCCCGGGAGCCGGAGGCCGCAGGTTTGGCCGCGTTGCTGGAGCTGCACCACGCCCGCGCCGCCGCCCGGTTCGACTCGTGGGGCCGCATCGTGCTGCTCGAACAGCAGGACCGGCGGCTGTGGGACAGGGCGGCGATCGGACAGGCGGCGGTGCGGCTGCGGGACGCGGTGCGTCAGGGCCGGCCCGGGCCGTACCAGTTGCAGGCCGGCATCGCCGCGCTGCACGCCCTGGCCGCCTCGTCCGAGGCCACCGACTGGGCCGACGTGCGGGCCCTGTACGACCGGCTGTCCGCGTTGGACCCATCCCCGGTGGTGTTGCTCAACCGGGCGGTGGCCACGCGGTTCGCGGTGGGCCCGGCCCCGGCGCTGGCTGAGGTCGACGCGCTCGGGGACCGGCTCGCCGATTACCACCTGTGGCATGCCGCCCGGGCCGACCTGCTGGCCACGCTCGACCGTACGGCCGAGGCGCTGGCAGCGGCGGAGCGGGCCCTGGAGCTGGCGGCGAACCCGGCCGAACGGGAATTGATGTCGCGCCGGGTGGGTGAGCTGAGGCGCCGGCGGTGAGGCCGGCGCCCAGGTCGCGGGTCCCAGCGCCGCCCACTGCCGCTGCCGGACCTCGGTCGCGTCGCTATTCGCGGCTCAGCACCGGACGGACCTCCACGGCGCTCATCCCGGCGGCGAGGGGCCAGGTGGCCGCGATCCGCGCGGCCTCGTCGATGTCGTCACACTCCAGCATGACGATCGCGCCGATGACCTCCTTGAGCTCCAGGTAAGGCCCGTCGGTGAGCACCGGCTGGCCGTCCGTGCCGGCGCGCACTGTCTTCGCCTTGTTCCGGGGCTCCAGCTCGGCGCCGCCGTCGGCGATCTTGCCGGCCGGCTGCCACCGCTCGAACCACGCGTAGACCTGCTTCATCACGTCCTGCTCGTCGGTCGGGGACAACGCGGTCCATTCGCGGTCATCGCCGCAGATCAGCATCGCGTACCTCATCGTCGCTCCTCGTGGTTGGGGGATACGTCGTCCGGGTGACGAATGGCGGGTACCGGTTCTCGACAGGTTCCGCCGAATTTTCCGCCGGATGTTCCGGGGCCGTGATCGACGAGGCGGTGCTGCGCGGGCCGATCCTTGCGGGAAGCGTAACCTGTTGGTTACGCTTCCGGCGTGGACGAGGTGGCGGGTGCGATCGCCGATCCGGTGCGGCGGGAGATCCTGTTGATGCTGCGCGACGAACCCCTTTCGGCCGGTCAGATCGCCGACCGGTTCGTGATCAGCCGGCCGGCGATCAGCCGTCACCTGCGCGTGCTGCGCGAGGCCGGCCTGGTGCGCGACGTGGCCGACGGGCGCCGGCGGGTCTACACACTGGCCACCGCGCCGCTCGACGAGCTGGCCGGCTGGCTGGGCCGGCTGATGCGCCCCTCCGGCTGGCAGCACCGCCTGGACGCACTGGAGACCGAGGTCTACCGCACCCGCCGCGAGCGGCAAACGACCGTCGAGCGGCACCCATCCCAGAAGGAGACCGCATGAGCCCGACACCCACCGGCCGACTGTTCGGCGACGACCTCGTGCTGACCCGCACCTTCCGCGCTCCCCTGACCGACGTCTGGGCGAGCCTCACGGACCCGGCGCGCACGGCACGCTGGTTCGGGCCGTGGCAGGGCGACGCGGCGCCGGGGCGCCAGATCAAGGTCCAGATGGTGAACGAGGAGGGCGAGCCCTGGGTGGACATGACCATCGACGCTTGCGAGCCGCCGCGCCGGCTGGCGGTCTCCTCCGTGGACGAGCACGGCAGCTGGCACCTGGACCTGGTGCTGGCCGAGACCGCGGGCGTGACCGAGCTGCGATTCACCCAGCACCTGACCGGCACGGAGAACGTCGGCGACGTCGGACCGGGCTGGGAGTACTACCTCGACGCGCTGGTGGCCGCGCGCGATGGCCAGCCGAAGCCGAACTTCGACGACTACTACCCCGCGATGAAGGAGCACTACGAGTCTCAGCGATAGCGACGCGTCAAACCCCGAAGATCCTCACGCGGGGGAAGTCGTGAGGATCGCGCCGGCGACGGTGTCGACGTACCACTGCTGGAACTGCTCGCTCGTCCAGCCGCGCTCGCGGACCAGCCGGTCGTAGTTGCGGACGTCCTGGGCCAGCCAGAGCACGTCGGCGACCCGCTCCGGCTCCAGATCGTCGCGCAGCTCGCCGGTGCCGGCCAGGTCCGCGGCGAACATCGTCATGCCGCGCTGACGGTCCTCGAGGTTCTTGCGCCAGACGGCCGCGGCGTCGGCATCGGCGGTGGCGGCCCCGGCCAGGGCCAGCATCACCTGCGCCTGACGCTGGTGGGTCTCGGCGAGGTGCCGGGCGAAGCGGGCGAGGCGCTCCCGGGCTCCCGGAAGGGCGCGGATCTCGGCGACGAACGCCCGGTCCGGCAGGGCCACCGGCGCGTCGTCGCCGGCGATCGTCACGTCGACCAGTTCCGAGAGCAGTTGCCGCTTGCTGCCGAAGACGGCATAGAGCGTCTGGACCGCCACCCCGGCCTCGGCCGCCACGGTGGTGAGCCGGGTCGCCGCGTATCCGGGGTCGACGAACAACCTGGCCGCCGCGTCCAGGATGGCCCGGCGGGTCTGCCGGGCCTGCTCCTGTCGCCGAGTTGACGTGTAGGTCCTGCCGCCGCTCACCGGTTCAGTGTAATAATCTATTGGATAGAGCTTAACTCTAATGAAAGGTCGTTCTCATGCCGTTCGGTGTGGTGCAGGAGATGCCGGGAGTCAGTGAGTCCGAATACCGCCAGGTGGAGAAGCACCTCGGCCCGGATCGGCCGCCGGGCCTGCTGGCACACGTCGCCGGCCCCACCGAGCAGGGCTGGCGGATCATCAACATCTGGGCCGACGAGGCGGCGTTCCGCACGTTCCAGTCGCAGCGGCTCGTCCGCGCGGCGGGCCTGGCCGCCCAGGAGGACGGGTTCGACCCGGCCAAGGCCGCCCGGTTCAGCTCGCTGAGCGTCGACGGCGCCGAGATGCCGTTCTGATGGCCGGCGTCGCCGAGTCGCGGGCCCGCAACGCCGACTTCTGGGACCGGGCCGCGCCCGGCTGGATCCGGCACGCGGAGCGGCAGGACGCGCTCGGCCGCCCGCTGGGCGCGGCGGCGATCGACCGGCTGCGGGTCGGGCCCGGCGAACGGGTGCTGGACGTGGGCTGCGGCTGCGGCGGCACGACGGCTGAGCTGGCGGCGGCGGTCGGGCCCACGGGTGTCGCGGTGGGGGTCGACCTGTCCGAGGCGATGGTGGCCGCCGCCCGGCTGCGGTTTCCGGGGCCGCGGTTCGTCACGGGCGACATCGAGACCATGGGCGTCGTGCCGGGAGCGCCGTTCGACGCCGCGTTCTCCCGGATGACGATGATGCTGCTGGCGGATCCGGTCGCGGGCCTCACGACGATCGCGCGGTCGCTGCACCCGGGCGGCCGGCTCGCCGCGACGGTCTTCCGGGACGCGGGTGCCGTGCCCTGGCTCTCCGCCGCCGTGCTCGGCGCCGCGCCGCACGTGGGGCACCTGCCGCCGCTGCCGCTCGGCGACGAGCCCGGTCCGTTCGCCTTCGCGGACCCGGCGCGGATCACCCGCGTCCTGACGGCCGCGGGCTTCGGCGACGTGCTGGTCGAGCCGGAGGACGTCACGCTGGACACCCCGGACACCCCGGAAGCGGTCGCCGAGTGGCTGATCGAGGTCGGTCCGGCCGGCGCCGCCTACCGCGCCGCCGAGGCCGGGGCGCGGGCGTCGGCCAGGTCGGGCGCCGCGCGGCTGCTCGCCCCGTTCCGGATCCCCGGCGCCGGCTACCGCCTGCCGACCGGGCTCTGGCTGGTGACCGCCGAGCTGGACTGACCCGCCCGGGACAACCCGCCCTACCCGCGCGAGAGCCGCTGAGCGTACGGTCCGGAAATGACCGCGACGGGCAGGGCGATGCTGGGCCTCGGGGCCCGGGCCGGCGTACCCGAAGCGGAGCTGGCGGCGGCGATCGACGCCGCGCTGCGGGTCGCGGGTCTGGCGGCCGCCGAGATCGTCGGGCTCGCCACGCTGGACCGGCGGGCCGCCGAGGCCGGGGTCCGCGCCGTGGCCGGGCGATTCGGCTGGCCGGTCCTGGCGTTCGAGGCCGCGCGGCTTGCCGAGGTGGAGGTGCCGAATCCCGCCGCGACCGTGGCCGCCGCGGCCGGCACCCCGAGCGTCGCGGAGGCTGCCGCGCTGCTGGCCGCCGGGCCCGGAGCCGTGCTGATTCTCGCCAAGCGGGTCTTTCCCCGATCCACCGTCGCGATCGCCCGGCCGGCTGCGACCGCCTGACTCCACGTCGCGATCGCTCGGCAGGCTGCGACCGCCTGACTCCGCCTCGCGATCGCTCGGCAGGCTGCGACCGCCTGACTCCACCTCGCGATCGCCCGGCAGGCCGGGAGCGGTTAGCGCCACCACCGCGGCTCGTCGAGCAGGAGCGGGGACAGGCCGTGCCGCGCGGCGAGCCAGCGGGTGAGCTGGGTGCGCAGCACGAGCTGTTCGCTGGCGGCGTGGGAGACGCCGACCAGCGTCATCGTCGTGCGGTCGGCGAAATCCCGTACGTCGGCGTGCTTGCGGCGGCCGTACTCGCCCTCGATCCGGACGTGGATCTCGCCGGTCAGCCAGGCCTGCGCGCCGAGTTCCTCGGCGGCGGTCATCTCGCTGACCCGGTCGCCGATGCCGCCGACGACGGCGATCCGCTCGATCACCGCCCGCTGCGGCCCGGCGACCTCCACGAGGTCCACCTTGAAGATCCGCCGCGCCGCGCCGACCAGCTCCGCGCTCGACAGCGGCGGCACCCGGCAGAGCAGACCGGCGAACCCGTTCCCGTACGGCCAGAAGCGCCCGCAGACGGTGCCGCCGAGCGCCTCCACGATCGCGGCGGCCGTGCCCACCTCCAGGGACGTGTCCATGGGGGCGTGGACGGCGTACACGCTGAGCCCACGCCCGGTGATCGCGGCCAGGTGCCGGCTGCCGATCGGCACGAAGCCCTCGGCCCAGCGCCCGTCCGGGTGCCCGTTGCGGACGTCGATCGGGTGATGGGTGATCAGCAGGTCGCCGGGGCGGGCGAGGGCCAGCCACTGTTCGAGGATCTCCGTGGACGGGAAGCAGGCGGCGAAGACCTGGCCGACCTCGTCGCGCCCGCGGATCATCAGCCCGTTGAACCTCGTGGCGAACTCGGGCGTTGCCCAGCGCCGCCAGTCGACACCGGCCTCGGCGTAGACCCGCGGGACGTGCCGGCTCATGGCGATGTCGGGTGCGGCGGTGGCCAGCTCGAACAGCCGGTCCAGGTCGTCGACGAGGAGCTGCAACTGCGCCATGGCAGTGACGGTAGCCCGAAGGCTCGCCACGGGGTGCCGGCTCGGTGGCGCCCACCCGATCGGCGGCCCACGCCTAGAATGGGTCTCGGCCACGAGGTTCGCCATGACGGGAGGGGCCGCGATGTCGCTGCTGCGGTCGGCCATCGGCATCGTGCTGCGGCGGTTGCGGCACCAGCAGGGACGCACGCTGCAGGACGTCGCGGAGGCCGCCGGGGTCTCGCTGCCCTATCTGTCGGAGATCGAGCGCGGCCGCAAGGAGGCCTCCTCCGAGATCCTGGCCGCCATCTGCGGTGCGCTCGGCGTGGCGCTGACCGAGCTGCTCGATCAGGTGCTGGCCGAGCTGCTGCGCACCAGCCCGCCGACCGCCCCGGTGCGGGCCCCCCGGATGCGGGTGACCTGCGCCGGGGGCTGCTCAGCGGCCGAGCGTGGCCTTGCGGATCTCGGTGCGCCGGGCGGGCGGCCCGTCCAGCGGCGCGGGGTTCTCCGGCGTCGGGGTCACACCGCCGGCGGCGACCCGGTCCAGGGTGCGCAGGCCGGCCGGTGCCACGCCGCCGAAGATCGTGTAGTTCGGGCGCAGCGCGGAGTTGCCGTAGACCAGGAAGAACTGGCTGCCGTTGGTGTCCGGGCCGGCGTTGGCCATGGCCAGCACGCCGCGGGCGTACACCTTGCGCTCGCCGGTCGGGTCGGTCGGCGCCGGCGGCAGGCCGGTGGGCAGTTCATCGCCGTAGCGGTAGCCGGGGCCGCCCTCGCCGGTCCCGCTCGGGTCTCCGCACTGCAGCACTAGCAGCGTCGGGTAGGTCGTCAGCCGATGGCAGATGGTCCGGTCGTAGAAGCGGTGCCGGGTCAGGTGCACGAAGCTCTGCACCGTGCACGGCGCCTGGGCCCGGTCCAGTCTCAGCGGGATCGGCCCGAGGTTGGTCCGCAGCAGCACGTCGACCGTGCCGCGGGCCGGGGTGTGCCGGGGATCGCGCGGCAGCGGCACCGGCCGCACGGCGGGATCGTCCGGCGTGGGCGTGTAGGCACAGGGCCCCTTGGTCGGCGCGGTCGGATCGGTGCCGTGCGCCTCGGCGGGTGCGGCGCCGACCGCACCGGCAGCCAGCATCGAGACCAGGACGAACGCCAGACGTCGCTTCCTCATGCCTCCGGTCTAATCGATCTCCTTGGATACGTCAACCGGTGGCGCCGCTGATCGTCACGACACCGGCCATTCGTGGACGGGGATGTTCTCGTGCATCGGCGGCAGGTAGCGGCGCAGCATCTCGTGCAGCGCGGCCTGCCTGTCCAGCCCCTCGCCCTCCAGCGCGTGCAGCGTCTCCACCTGCCAGGTCGAGCCGTTGCGGCCGGTCAGGCAGCGTTGCTCGATGATGCCGAGCAGCCTGTCCCGCTCGCGGGCCGACACGCCCCACTTGTCCAGTCCTTCGCGGGCGAGCGGCAGCAGCCGCCGCAGCACCAGCTCGGACACCGGCACATAGCCCAGCCCCGGCCAGAACACCGACGCCGCGATGCCGTGCCGGGCGCAGGAGTGGAAATTCTCCTCGGCGGCGCTGAAGCTCATCTGCGTCCAGATCGGACGCTCGGCCTCGGCCAGCATCCGGACCAGGCCGTAGTAGAACGCGCCGTTGGCCACGGTGTCGACGACCGTCGGCCCGGCCGGCAGCACCCGGTTTTCCACGCGCAGGTGCGGGCGGCCCTTGACCACCGCGTAGATCGGGCGGTTCCAGCGATACACCGTGCCGTTGTGCAGGCGCAGCTCGCTGAGCTCCGGGGTGTCGCCGCTCTGCAGGATCTGTTCCGGGTCGTGCTCGTCACAGATCGGCAGCAGCGCGGGGAAGTAGCGGACGTTCTCCTCGAACAGGTCGAAGACCGAGGTGATCCAGCGCTCGCCGAACCACACCCTGGGGCGTACGCCCTGGGCCCGGATCTCCTCCGAGCGGGTGTCGGTGGCCTGCTCGAAGAGCGGGATCCGGGTCTCGCGCCACAGCTCGCGGCCGAACAGCAGCGGTGAGTTCGCCCCGAGCGCCACCTGGACGCCCGCGATCACCTGGGCCGCGTTCCAGTACGCCGCGAACTCGTCCGGGCTGACCTGCAGGTGGAACTGGGTGCTGGTGCAGGCCGCCTCGGGGGCGATGGTGTCGGTGGTGACGGCCAGCCGGTCGATGCCGTCGATCCGGATGTCGAGATCCTCGCCGCGGGCCGCGAAGATCTGCTCGTTGAGCAGCTTGTACCGCGGGTTGGCCGACAGCGAGTCGGCGGTCATGTGCTCCCTGCGCAGCGTCGGCAGGATGCCGATCATCACCATGTGCGCACCCGCGCCGCGGGCGTGCTGCTCGGCGTTGTTCAGGCTGGCCCGCAGCTCGCGTTCCAGGTCCGCGTTCTCGTCGCCGGCGATCCGCCGCGGCGCCACGTTGATCTCGACGTTGAACTGGCCGAGCTCGGTCTGGAAATCCGGGTCGGCGATGGCGCGGAGCACCTCGGCGTTGCGCATCGCCGGGTCGGCGTTGTCGTCGACCAGGTTGAGCTCGATCTCCATGCCGGTCAGCGGCCGTTCGAAGTCGAAGCGCGACTCGCGCAGCATCGCCGCGAAGACATCGAGACTGCGCCTGATCTTCTGTCGGTACTGCGATCTGTCCTCGCGGGTGAATGTCCTCTGGTCGACCTCTTCGCCCACCGCGCACCGCCCCTCTGCCAGCATCTATGATCCCGTGGACAGCCCGTCGGCGCATCAGAAAGTTCGCGCCGGACAACCCGGAGGTTTCCGCGTGCGCCGCATACCTGCCCTTTTCGCCGCGGTCGCGATCGCGGAGGCGTGCAGTTGGGCGGCATTGTTGATCGGCATGTTCTTCAAGTACGGGCCGGTGGGCGATGAGATCGGCGTGCGGATCGCGGGCCCGGTCCACGGCGGGCTCTTCATGGCCTTCCTGGCCGTCACCGTCCTGCAGGCGCGGGCGGCCCGCTGGCGGTGGTGGGTGACGCTGGTGGCCCTGGCGTGCTCGATCCCGCCGTTCGCGACCCTGGCCTTCGAGCGCTGGGCCCGCTCGCGCGGCCTGCTCACCGCCGCAGCAGAGCCAGCAACGCAGTCGTGAGCGCCTGAGGGTTCTCCTCGGCCAGGTGATGGCCGCTCTCGATCGGCACGCCCCGCACGTCGCCGGCCCAGTCCCGCCAGATCGCCAGCGGATCCCCGTAGAGCTCGACCATGTCGTCGCGGGTCGACCAGGCGAACAGCGTCGGGCAGCCGATCCGCCGGCCCGCAGCCCGGTCCGCGTCGTCGGCGGCCCGGTCAGCGCGCAGGCCCGCCCGGTAGTCGCAGCACATCGCGTGCACGGTCGCCGGGTCGTAGATCGCCGCGCGTTCCTCCGGCGGCACGGCGTCGCCGAGGCCGTACCAGGCGTGCGGGTCGGCGTTGATGAGGGCTTCCGCCGGCTTCGCCGTCTGGCCGAGGAAGAACCAGTGCCACCACAGCGCGGCGAAACGGCCGTCGGCCCGGGCCAGGGCTTCGCCGATGGGTACGCCGTCGAGCACGGCCAGGTGGCTCACGGCGTCCGGATGGTCCAGGGCCAGCCGCATCGCCACGTAGCAGCCCCGGTCGTGCCCGGCGAC
This sequence comes from Actinoplanes sp. ATCC 53533, assembly GCF_003947245.1. NCBI lineage: Bacteria > Bacillati > Actinomycetota > Actinomycetes > Micromonosporales > Micromonosporaceae > Actinoplanes > Actinoplanes sp. ATCC 53533. The sequence goes on from NZ_QHHV01000124.1 coordinate 9,106, forward strand.
GGCGAACCGTGCGTGCCCGAGCTTCGCCATCAGTGCCACGATGTCCAGCGCCATGGCCCGTTTGCTGTAACCGGCGAAGTCGTCACCGGCGGGCGGCTTCGACGACAGGCCGTAGCCGCGCAGGTCGGGGCAGACCACCGTGTGCCGCGCGGCGAGCGCCGGTGCGACGTGCCGCCAGGTGACATGGGTACGGGGATGACCGTGCAGCAGGACGATTGGCGGGCCGCTGCCGCCGTGCCGTACCCGCAGCCGTGCCGCACCGACATCGATGTGCTCCAGGGAGAAACCGTCGAACATGCCGGTGGCCTTACCCACCCTTTACAACGATGATGCCGCGCCCTAAGACTGTGATGATTGTCTATGAATACAGGAGGCTACGGTGCGCGGAATCTCCCGGGTCATCGCGGTATCGGCGCTGCTCGTGGCGGGGCTCGGGGTGCCGGCCTCGGCGCAGGGGCCCGCCGCGACGCACCATCCCGGGCCCGGCTGGAGCACCGCATGGGCGACCGCGCCCGCCGCCGCGGTCGCCGGCGTCGAGCAGGGCTACCCGGGCTACACGATCCGCAACGTCGTGCACACCACGATCGGCGGGGCGACCGTCCGGGTGCACCTGTCCAACCGCTTCGGCACCCGGCCGGTGCTGATGGGGCACGTCACCGTCGCACTCTCCGCGCACACCGGCGGGCGCCGTGACGGCACCATCGACCGCAGCGACGGTACGGTCCAGGCCGGCACCCTGCGCGAGGTGCTGTTCAACGGGCGGGCCTCGGTGACCATCCCGGCGCGCGCCGAGGTGGTCAGCGACCCGGTGCCGCTGCGCGTCGGCGCCGACCGGGACCTGCTGGTCACGACGTGGACGCCGCGGCCGTCCGGCACGGTCACCTACCACCCGTCGGCGATGCAGGACTCGTTCTTCAGCCGGGGCCCGGCCGACCACGCCGGCGACGAGGCCGCCGCGGCGTTCACCGAGACCACCCGGGTCTGGCACTACGTCAGCGGGGTCGACGTCCGGGGCGGGCCGGGCACCGTGGTCGCGCTCGGCGACTCGATCACCGACGGCGTCACCTCCACCTGGGGCGCGAACCGGCGCTGGACCGACTACCTGGCGGCCCGGCTGGCCGGCAGCCCGGTGCCGGACTACGGCGTGGCCAACTCCGGCATCAGCGGCAACCGCATCCTGCTCGACAGCAACGCGCCCAACTACACCATCTACAGTTCCTTCGGCCCCAGCGCGCTGACCCGGCTCGGCTACGACGTGCTGGAGCGCGCCGGCGCCCGCTCGGTCATCGTCTTCGAGGGCGTCAACGACATCCAGCAGGAGCCGCACCAGGACGACCCGGAAGAGATCATCGCCGGCCTCGCCCAGGTCGCCGCGCAGGCGCACGGCCGCGGGCTGCGGGTGGTCGGCGCGACCATCATGGCCTGGAAGGGCTGGCGTTCCTGGACCCCGGAACTGGAGAAGACCCGGGCCGCGGTGAACGAGTGGATCCGCGACGGCGGCGACGGCACCCTGGACGGCCTCGCCGACTTCGACGCGGCCACCCGGGACCCGGCCGATCCGGAGCGGCTCCGGCCCGCGTTCGACAGCGGCGACCACCTGCACCCGAACGACGCCGGGGACAAGGCGATGGCCGCGGTCGTCCCGCTGGGCCGGCTGTAGGGTCCCGCGAGACCCCGGGGCTCAGCTGATCCAGGCCGCCGCGAGGAAGGTGGCGACCGTCAGCCCGACGACGGCCTGGAGCAGCAGCCCGGGGCCGAGGTGCGACCAGAGGGTCGGTATCCGCGGGGTCAGCGGCTGCAGCGTGGTCAGGTTGAGCACCTGCTCCAGCTTCACCGCCAGATCCGGGTCCTTCTGCACCCGGGTACGCACCTGCACGAGGTCGCCGCGGTGCAGCGCCGACTGGGGGAGTTGCCCGTGCATCTCCACCTCGTAGGTCTGTCCCAGGTCGTCGCGCAGCCGGACCGGGGTCACCAGATACTCGGGACCCTTCTTGAGATCCTTGAACTTGCGCCGCGCGCCCCCGCCGCCGCTGCGCAGCACGGCGAGGAGCAGCGCGCCGATCGCCTGGGCGATCGCGGCCGTGACGAACACGGCGACCAGGAAGGGCTGCCCGACCTTGACCTCGCGGGTGTAGGACGGTCGGAAGCCGAGGAACCGGCCGGTGATGACGGGACCGGCGTGCCGGAGGATCCGCTCGCGGTAGAGCTCGGTGTCGTCCATGGGGGATATCTCCTGGGGTGGGGAGATGGGGATGCCTCAATGGTACGGAGAGCTATCAGATAGGCACAGTGAGTGAATTTCGGGTTCACGATGGCACCACCGCGGCCCGAACCTCGCCGACCCGCATATCGCCGCCAGCGGTCGCGACCTTGACGCGTGACGGAGCCGAGCACGCCCGCCGCGATCAGGCGTGTCCGCCGTCCGTCTACCGATTGCGCGAAACGGTCACGGCGCCGTCCCGGACACGGTGAACTTGTGCTGAACGCCTGTCGCGGGCGATCTACGGGGGTGGGACGGCATGGCGCTGACCGGCACGAACTATGTGAATCCAGACAGTGTGCTCGCGCGGACGGCGTGGGAGATGGTGCGGACCCACGCAGGCGGCCTCGGACCGCACGCGGGCATGACCGTCTGCCCGGTCTGCGGCGAACCCCTGCCCTGCGCGGCGGGCCGCGCCGCCGCCGAGGTCGTGGCCGCCGCGGGCCTGGCCGAGTCGTCAGGTTTGATCGAAGCGGCCCGGGAAGGACGCGGCACGCCGAACCGGGATCCGGCATCGCCGCTCGGCCTGCCCGCTCCCGCTGCGGACCTCTCGCAGCGGCCACCCGAGTTCACGTCGCCGGAGTCCGCGTCCGCTTCATTCGCGCCGCCGGCCGAGTCGCTTCCGGAGCCGGCCTACCTCGCGGGCCCGCAGACCGTGGCGTCGTCGCTCGATATCCCCCGCGAGCAGTCCGGCTTGGCGCATCAGTCCGGCGAGGGGCGGCCCGGGATCATCCCGCCGGGCCCGGCACCGTCCAATGTGGCCTCGGCTGACCTCGCACCGTCGGGCCCGGCTCCGACCGGCCCGGCCGTTTCCGGTACGCCCGTGTTCGGCTCGGTTCCGATCGGTCCGCCGGTTTCCGGTGCGTCCGCGTTTGGCTCGGCGCCGTCCGGCCCGCCGGTTTCCGGTGCGCCTGGGTTCGGTTCCGCTCCGTCCGGATCGGGCGCGCTCAGCTCGCCGCCGCCCGGGCTGACGCCGCCCGGTCCCGGCGCGTTCGCTCCCGCTTCGCCTGTCAAGCCGTCGTTCGCCCAACCTTCATCTGATCAGCCACCTTCTGTTGCGCCTTCGTTCGGCAATTCCTCACTCGGACAGCCGTCCGCCGGCGAGGCGGAATCCGCTCGGCATCCGCTCGACCACGGCCAGCATCCCGGCGACCTGAGTGCCGCCCTCTCGGATGTCGCCCGCCCGGATGCCGCCCGCCCGGATGCCGCCCGCCCGGATGCCGCCCGCCCGGATGCCGCCCGCCCGGATGCCGCCCGCCCGGATGCCGTGCGCTCGGAGGATTCCCGCCCGGAGGAAGCCCGCCCGGAGGAAACCCGTCAGGATGCCACCCGGCTGGACGCCACCCGTCAGGATGTCGCCGGTTGGGAAGCGGGCCGTCAGGGGGCAAACATCGAAAGGCCGTCCGAGCAGCCTTCGGGGTATCCGGACGCGGGGCGACCCACCGCAACGGCTGCCGAGCCCCAGCGACCCCAGGTGGCACCGGACGTGGACCCGCTGTTGCTCGGGCCGCCGCTGTTCGCCCAGCAGAACCGCCCGCTGGACGCACCTCGCTTCACCCCGTCGGCGCGTGTTCCGGACGCGACACGACCTCAGCAGAACGCCCCCTCGCCGAACGGCACAGCATTTCAGCAACCCATCCCGAACACAGCACAGCAGCCGGAGAGCACCCACCAGCCCGGCCCTGCCTCCCAGTCGAACCCGTCCCAGCAGCCTGGCATGGCCGGGCAGCCCGGCACGGTCCAATCCCCTGGCGCGGTCCAGCGCGGAGGAGCGGGCACAACGGACAGCGCCCCGCTCACCGGCCGAACCGGAGAGCCCGGCGGCGCATTCCAGCCGGGCCAGGCCGTGGCCCAGCCGAGCCAGATCGACCGCCCCGGCCCGGTGCCACAAGCAGACGAGACCTGGCGGTCCGGCGTCGACGACCAGCACGCCCGCCCGGCCCAGCCGAACCGGCCGGCGCCGGCCCAGAACCCGCCGAGCGTCGCCGGCGACCCCCGGCCTACCGGCCCGGCGAGCGGCCCGCCCGAGGACTTCGGCCAGCAGCACCCCGCCACCACCGACCTTGGCCGGCAGGGCGGTTGGGTCGCGAGCCCCGAGCAGCAGAGCAACGTGGCGGCGGCCCTGAGCCAGCAGGGTGACCAGTTCGCGGGCCACGATGGCCCAACCGCGGGCCCCGGCGGACCAGCCGATCCAGGAATCCAGTCCCGGCAGTTCGCCCGGCCGCCGCTCGAACCACCACAGATGGGCCAGCTCAACCGCCCGATCGACGTCTCGGCCAAGCCCTCACCGGCAGCGAACCAGCTCCCGCCGACAGCGAGCCCGGGTCACGGGGGTCAGCAGCCACCCACCGCACAGAACCCGACCGCAGGCGGCCCCGAAACCCAGCGCCCCACCCTCCAGCCGCCGGTCGGTCAGCCGCCGGTCGGTCAATCGTTCACCGCGCCCGCTGGCCAGCCGTTCACCGCGCACCGAGGCCAGCCGCCGGCCGGCAGCCTGTTCCCCCCGCCCCCGGCGACCCCGCACCACACCAGCCCACCGGAAGCCGGAGCCCCGCCGGCCCCGTACCCGCCCCAGCCGGCCCAGCCGGCCCAGCCGTTCACCCGGCCACCCCTGGAACCACCGCAGATGGGCCAGCTCAACCGTCCCCTGCCGTCCACAGAGGCCGCCGACTCGCCGTCGGGTCTGCCCGCCCGGGCCGGCGCGCTGCCGCCACCGGCGTCCTGGCCGCCGGCCCAGGCCCCGGCCACCCCGGCCATTCCGGGCATCGCCGGGCCCGAGGACGCACCCAGTGGCCTGCCGCCCCGACCGCAGCAGCAACAACAACAGCCGACGTGGGCCGACCCGAACGCGGAGCGGGAGCGGGGACAGCACAACGGCTGACGGATAACAGCCTCAAACCATCGATACCAGCAAATTGTTTCAGCTCGATTCGGTGCGGGCAGTAACGTCGTACGTACCAACGGCGCCGGGCCGTTCCGGCGCCGCGTCAGTTCGCGTGTTCTGGGGGATCCATGCCTGGTCACGGCCGTGGACAGTTGTTCGGCGAGCGGACGTTCGAGGATCTCGACCCGGTCGCCACCGACTTCGCGGCACGCTTCGTGCGGGCCGGCGCCGCCGAGCGGGCCGAGTTGCGCGAGGAGCTCGTCTCGCTCTGCCTGCCGTTCGCCGGCCGGGTGGCCCGCCGCTACCGCGGCCGCGGCGAGGCCTTTGAGGATCTCGAGCAGGTGGCCCGGCTCGGGCTGGTCAAGGCCATCGATCGGTACGACCCGCTGCGGGGCTCCTTCACGGCGTACGCGGTCGTCACGATCTCCGGTGAGATCAAGCGGCACTTCCGCGACCGGACCTGGGGTGTGCACGTCCCCCGGCGGATGCAGGACCTGAGCCTCGAGGTCATGCACGCCGTCATGGCGCTGACCGCCGAGCTCGCCCACCGGCCCACCGCCGCGGAGCTGGCCGCGCACCTGCACTTGCCGGAGTCCGTGGTGCTGGAGGCGCTGGAGTCCGCGGCCTGCTACTCGCCGGCCTCGCTCAACGCCCCGGCCGAGCCGGACGGTTCGACCGAGTTCGGTGAGCAGCTCGGCGGCGCCGACCTGGAGCTGGAGGCGGTGGATGACAAGGTCACCGTGGCCGGGCTGCTGTCGCGGCTGCCGGACCGGGAGCGCCAGATGCTGGCGATGCGGTTCTACGGCAACCGCACCCAGGCGGAGATCGCCGAGGCGCTGGGCATCTCGCAGATGCACGTGTCGCGGCTGCTCAGCCGGGCGCTGGGGTGGCTGCGCGAGGCGATGCTCAGCGACGCGCTGCCGCGCTGGGAGGGCGCCAACGGGCCCGAGACCCACAGCATCCGGATCACGGTCGCGCACGCGGAGGGCGTTCTCGTGGTGCGGGTCCAGGGCGAGGTCGACCGTGACACGGCCGGCCGGCTGCGGATGAGCCTGCGGCACGCCGTCTCCGTCGCGGGCGGTGACCGGGTGGTGGTCGATCTGGCGGCCGTACCCCTGGTGGACGCCGCCGGTGTCGCGGCGCTGGTCGATGCCGCGTCCGCGGCCGCGGTGGCGGAGGCCGAGCTGGCGCTGACCGGGGCCCAGCCGCACGTGGCGGGCATTCTCAAGGTCTCCGGTCTGGAGCCGTTGCTGGCCGGGGGCCGTTAGGCGAAGCGCAGCGACGCCCAGACGACCTTGCCGTCCTGGGTGGGCAGCCAGCCCCAGGAGTTCGCCGTCGCCTTCACGAGCAGCAACCCGCGGCCGCGGGCTGTGCCGGCACCCGCCAGGGTGCGCGGCACCGGCTCGCCGGCCGCGCCGTCGCGGACGGCGATCTGCAGATAGCGCGGCCGCAGGGTCACCCGCAGGGTCATCATGGTGTGCGCGTGGTCGACGACGTTGCTGACCAACTCGCTGGCGATCAGGCTGGCGGGGGCGAGCAGCTCGGGCAGGCCCCAGCGCACGCACGCGTCGGTCGCCACGTTGCGGGCCTGCCGGGCGGCGCCGGCGATGGGCAGCAGTTCGTCGCTGAGCATGGGCAGCGTGTGCCGTTCGAGCTGGGCCTGGGCGCGGGCCGCGTCGACGGTGGCGAACACCGGCAGGGAACGGTAGGTCGCGCTGCGCAGCTGCGTGCCGGTGAACGGCTCGGGGGCGCAGAGCAGCAGCGGAATGCCGGGCCAGCGGGCCGCCTGACGCCGGACGGCCCGGAAGACGGCCAGCGCGAGCGGGTCGGACAACGTCATCCGGGAGAGATCGATCAGCAGCGCCTCGGGCTGCTCGGCCAGGCACTTGAGCAGCATTACCCGCAGGTCGGCGACCTCGCCCAGCCCGAGGTCGCCGGAGAGGGCGGCGATCAGCCGGCGATCATCGTCATGCACTGTGCAGCCGACCGGCACGACTCCCGACCTCCGTCCTGGCCTCGGAAGGCTTCGAATACCCGGCGTGTCCGCGATCAAACGGGATCGGCCGCCGCGTCCAGCGCCGCGTCCGCCTCCATGACGATGATGGCGCCGCCGTGGTCCGGGCCGGCGCCCTGTGCGGCGAGCGGCGTGGCGGCCACCCGTACGGTGATCGCCCGGCCCCGCCGGTTGACCGCCTCGACGGCCATCTCGGCCGCGCGGCCCTGCTCGCCCAGCGCGCCCCGCAGCAGCGGGCGGAGCCGCTCGAACGGCAGTCCGATGTCGAGATTGAGGAAATGCTGGCCGACCGCCTCGTGCGAGCGCACCCCCCAGAGCTCCTCGGCGCGCCCGCTCCACACCCGGATCCGCAGGTCGTGGTCGACGACGACGACACCGGCCCGCAGCCCGGCCAGCACGGTCTCCAGGAAGGTGTTGGCGTCGTCGAGCTGGGCGGTGCTGATCCGGAGCTGGTCGTTGATGTTCTGCAGCTCCTCGTTGGTGGACTGGAGCTCCTCGTTCATCGTCTCCAGCTCCTCGTTGGTGGATTGCAGCTCCTCGTTGGTGGTCTCCAGCTCCTCCACCGTCGACTGGAGCTCCTCGTTGGTCGTCTCCAGTTCCTCGTTGGTGGACTGCAGCTCCTCGTAGGCGGCCTCGAGCTGCTGGTGGGCCTGCTCGAGATCGTCCCGCAGCCGGCGGGCCGCGGTGACGTCGTGGAAGACGACGTTGACCCCGAGCAGGCTGCCGCCCGAGGTGGTCAGCGGATTGAACTCGATCTCGAGGTGGATGGCCTCGCCGGCGCGCAGATATTCGACGTCGCCGACCCGCAGGGCGCGGCGCTCGACCTGGGCCTGCTCGACGTAGCGGCGCAGCTCCACCGGGCGGTAGGACAGATCCAGGTCGCGGAACGGCCGGCCGATGTCGCGCGCCGAGACCCCGAACAGGGTCTCCAGCCGGGTGTTGGCCAGCGCGACCATCCCCTCGGCGGTGATGGTCAGCTGGGCGACCGGGCCGGCCGCGAACGCCTCGGTGCGCAGTTGATCCAGGCCGGCGGGCGGCCCGGCGGTCGGCAGGGCCTCGGCGAACACCGCGCCGTTCTGGTGGGCGGCGCGGGGCACCCGGCGGAAGATCCGCCGCTTGAGGTCCACCGGGGCGAAGATGGTGCCGTGGCTGAGCAGCATCTCGGCCTTGCCCAGCAGCAGGATGCCGCTGTCGGCGAGGGCGAAGTGGAAGCGGGACAGAATCCTGGTCTGGGTCTCCGCGTTGAAGTACATCAGGGTGTTGCGGCAGGCGAGCAGGTCGATGCGGGAGATCGGCGCGTCCTGCACCAGGTCGTTGCGCCCGAAGATGACCGAGCGCCGCAGGTCCTTGCGGAAGGTGAACCGGTCGCCGGACCGCTCGAAGTACTTCTCCGTCAGGTCGGCCGGGACCGCCCGCAGGGCCTGCTCGTCGTAGGCGGCCTGGCGCGCCTCGGCGAGCTGCTCCTCGTCGACGTCGGTGGCGTAGATCTTCACCCGGTCGCGGAACGCGTTGATGCCGAGCTGCTCGGCCAGCAGAATCGCGAGCGTGTAGGCCTCCTCGCCCGAGGCGCAGCCGGCGGACCAGATCCGGATCGGCACCTCCGGCGGCCGGGACTCCAGCAGCGGCGGGAGGATCTCAGCGCGCAGGTGCTCCCAGGCGTCGGGGTCGCGGAAGAAGCCGGTGACGTTGATCAGGATGGTGTTGAACAGGGCGGTGAACTCGTCCGGGTGGACCTGGAGGTGATCCAGGTAGTCCAGGTAGCCGGCGCCGCCGATCTGGCCGATGCGGCGGTCGACCCGGCGCATCAGGCTGGACCGCTTGTAACCGGTGAAGTCGAAACCCCGGGACTCCTTGAGGTAGATCAGCAGCGCCTCGAAGTCCGGGTCGGTGGGAATCATGCTCGCCTTCCGTCACGTGGTCGCGCGGCGACGCTACCGCACGTCGGACGGCAGTTCGTCCGGATGATCGCCGGTCTGTGCCGTGTCGGGGTCGCGCTGCGGCAGGGAACCGAGCCGCGCGATCAGCCGGCGGATCGTCGCGCCGGCCGCGTCGGCGTCCGCGGCGATGGTGTCGAAGCGGGCGCCGGTGCCGGCTCGCCGGTGGGTGCCGCCGGCGGCCATCCGGCGGCTCAGCTCGGATTTCTCCTCCAGCGCCCGCAGCGCCATCCAGAGCGCGCCCTCCAGGGCGATGGCCTGCTCGTCCAGCAGGCTCTCCGGCGACCAGGCGTGGCCCACCCGGCACCGATAGCGGGGCATCGTGGTGTCGTTGATCTGGAACAGCCCGCCGCCGCACGCGGGGCAGCCGAAGCCGGCCGGTGGGGCGGACCCGCCGGTGGTGACCGGGGTGAGGTCGGAGATCGCCACCTCCGTGTCGAGCAACTCGTCCACGGGCAGCCTCAAATCGGCGGGCAGGGCCGCCGCCGTCAGCTCCGCGATGAGGGCGCCCAGCTTGGCGGCGGGCGCGACGTGCTCGGTGGGCGTCTGCGTGAGCGCCGCGAGGGGCATCGACGGATAGAGCGCGTCGGCCGGATCCTGCACCACCGCCGTCCCGCCGCGCGCCACGATGCTGGCCAGCCCGGCGGCACCGTCGTCGCGGGAGCCCGACAGCACCACGCCGATGCCGCGTGGACCGGCGGCGCGGGCGACGGAGCGGAACAGCGGGTCGATCGCCGGCCGGTGCCCGTTCTCGGCGGGGCCGTGCGACAGGCGCAGGCGCTTGTCCAGCAGCAGCAGGTGGTGATCGCTGGGGGCGACGTACACGCGGCCGGGGCGCGCCGGCTCGCCGTCGACGGCGCCGGCCGCGGGCAGCGGGCCGCTGCGGCTCAGGATCGTGGGCAGGGCGCTGGTGGCATCGCGGGGCAGGTGCAGGACGATGAGGACCGAGCCGGGGAAGTCGGGCGGCAATCCCGCCACGAGCGCACGCAGTGCCTCCACGCCGCCGGCCGAGGCGCCGACCGCGATCACGTCCCGGTGCCGGGCAGTCACACTGCCACTCCCGCCGTCAGATGGGTCCACACCACCTTACCGTCGGAGACCGGCAGGACCCCCCACGCGTCGGTCAGTTCCCGGACCAGTTGCAGGCCACGACCGCCGGCGTCGCCGAGACCCGGCTCCCGGGGCCGCGGCAGCAGCCGGCTGCCGTCCCGTACGGTCAGGGACACCCGTCCGTCGCGCAGCCCGACGGTGAACTCCATCGTCGTGTGCGCGTGCCGGACCACGTTGGCCACCAGCTCGGTGGCGACCAGGGCGGCGGTGCCGGCGATCTCGCCACGGTGCCAGGCGGCGCAGGCCTGGGTCACCAGCTGGCGCACCTGCCGGCAGGCGTCCGGCACCGGCCGCAGCCGGACCCGGATCCGCCGGGGCTCGGGCTCGTCGGAGGTGCGGGCCAGCGCCTCGGCGCAGGTCGGCGCGGTGCTCACCGAGGCGCAGTCCGGCCAGGCGGCGAGGGTCCGGGCCGTCGCGGGCCGGGCGCCGCAGAGCACGATGGGTACGGCCGGCCACTCGGCGGTCCGGCACACCACCGAGCCCAGGACGTCCAGCGCCGTGGGGTCGCTGATCGCGAGCGCGGACACGTCGATGAGCAGCGCCTCGGGCTGCGCGGACAGCGCCAGCCCGACCGCGTGATCGAGCGCCGCGGATGTCAGGGCGTCCAGCACGCCGCTGGCTCGGAGCACCCCCACGGGGAGGCGCTGCTCCGGCCGGCAGACCAGCTGGCTCGTCATCCGCCCCTCCTACCGACGCGACCGTGCGTCCGTCGCGTCGTCGGGGCTCAGTGCCCCCGAATCGGCGGGGCAAACCCTTCAAACCGTGACAGCCGCCCCGTCCCGTACCCGTTCGTAGAGCCCGAGGTACTGCGCGGCCATCACCGCGGGAGTGAACCGGCGGGCGGCCTCCTCCCGGCAGGCCGCCTCGGCGATCGTGCCGGCGGCGGCCACCAGCTCGCCGAGTTCCTTCTCGTCGGAGGTGAGTAGCCCGGTCCGGCCGTGCTCGATCAGCTCGGGCAGGCAGCCCCGGGCGATGCCGATCACCGGGGTGCCCAGCGCGAGGGACTCGACCACCGCCGTGCCGCCCGGCTCCTCCCAGCGCAGCGGGAAAAGCGCGGCCCGGGCGCGCGCGACGAGGCCGTCGCGGTCCGGACCGGTCACCGTGCCGGCCCAGCGGACCCGGTCGCCGTCGACGTGCGGGGCGACCCGCTCCCGCCAGAACCGGACATCGGGATTCTGCGCCGCCGCCGGCCCGGCGGCGGCGAGATCCCCGGGACGGTGGTACGGCCCCACGGGCCCGGCCAGCACCAGGTCGAAGCCGGCCCGGTGGGCGAGCTCGGCCGCCAGGTCCTGGCCCTTGCCGGGGGTGATCCGGCCCAAGACCACCGCGTATCCGCTCTTGTCCACCGGTACGCGCAGGTCGGCCCCGTCCGCCAGCGGCGTCGCGAGGTGCACGTGGCCGACGGCGTGCGCCCGCAGCGCGGCGGGGGCGTGGGTGAGCTGGTTCGCCGAGACGCCGTTGACCCGGACCCGGTCGCCGCCGTCGAAGCCGCCGTACAGCTCGGGGTGCTTGGCCAGGTCCCAGTGCAGGGTGTGCAGCCCGGGCGGGGCGTGCCGGCCGAGCGCGGCGAGGGCGGCGAGCCCGGCCGCCTCGACGTGGTCGTGCACGAGATCGATGTCGCCGGCGTCCAGCCGGCGCCGCACCGCCTGCAGGTGCGCGGGCACGACCCCGCACACCTGGTTGTACGGCCGCTGCAGCAGCTCGAAGCGCCCGGTGTCGAAGACGGACACCCGCTCGTCCACCGCCAGCGTGCTCTCGGCGACGGTGGCCAGGACCACCTCGACGCCGAGCCGGCGCAGCTCGGGCACCAGGGTGGCGATGACGTTCTCGATCCCGCCGTAGCCCAGCGGCGGCACGGGGAGCCACGGCCCCGCGTTCATCAGGACCTTCATGCCGCCGGCACCGACGCGAGCGCCACCGTGTTCAGTGGGGGCCGTTCGGCCACGGCCACGTCGCTGAGCACGATCTCCCGGTCCAGGTGCGCCACGGCGTCGGCGCCGCCGCGGCGGAACTGGGTGAGCAGCGTGGACGGCGGCAGCGCCGAGGAGGCCAGGCCGCGCCGGTGCAGCCGGGACCACGCCGTCACCATGATCTGCGCCGACATCCGGCCCAGCGCCTCGGTGCCCTGGTGGCGGTGCAGCCGCTCGCCGAGGTCGACCTGGGCGAGCGCGTCCAGGCCCACCAGGTCGAGCAGGTCGATCAGCATCGCGATCTCGACGCCGTAGCCGGAGACGAAGGGAATCCGCTCGAGGGTGCGGCGGCGGCCCGCGTACTCGCCGGCCAGCGGCTGGACCACCCCCGCCAGGTCCGGCCAGAACAGGTTGAGCAGCGGGCGGGCGGCGAGTTCGGTGACCCGGCCGCCGCCGTCGGTCTCGACGCCGGCCGTGCCGACCAGCGGGCGGTGGTAGAAGCCCTTGACGAACTCGACCGACGGGTCGGTGAGCAGCGGCCCGAGCAGGCCGGTGACGAAGTGCGGCGAGAACTCGCGCAGGTCGCCGTCGACGAAGGCGACCACGTCGCCGGTGCTGGCGGCCAGCCCGGCCCAGAGGGCGTCGCCCTTGCCCTCCATCCGGGGCAGGCCGCGGGTCACGTCGTCCTGGTGCACGACCCGCGCGCCCGCCGCCCGCGCGACGATGCCGGTGGCGTCGGTCGACCGCGAGTCCACGACGACGATCTCGTCCACCAGCGGCACCTCCCCGGCCAGGTGCTCGCGGATGGTGGTGACGATCGCGCCGACCGTGGCCTCCTCGTCGCGCGCCGGGATCACGACGCTGACCCGGGTGCCCTTCTTGGCCCGGACCAGCTGGCGAGCCGTCCACTGTGTGGCGTTTCCGCTGCGGTAGGCCGCCCACGCCTCGACGATCGGCGACGCAGTCGGTGCAACGTCCATGTGCGAATGCCGCATTGACACATCCCCCAGTTCACGCTCGACATCGACGGCGGGGGGATTCCCCGCTCGACGGCTGTCAATCTGGACGCCAGGTAACAGCTGGATGTCGGGGGCCGCGGCGGGGCCGACGTTTCGGGCGGGCCGGGCCGGAGAAGTCGAGGACCGCAGGACGGGGTTCCGATGATCGGGGAGGGCACAATGGCCGGGACAAGAGTGGGCATGATCGGCGCCGGCGGTGTCGCGCGACGGCACGCCAGGGTGCTGACCGGGCTGCCGGGCGTACAGGTGGTGGGCGTGACGGACGTGGTCCCGGCCGCGGCACGAGGTCTCGCCGACGAGTACGGGGCGAAGGTTCATCCCGACGTCGACGCTCTGCTGGGCGAGGGCCTGGACGCGGCCTACGTATGTGTGCCGCCGTTCGCCCACGGCGAGGCCGAGCGGGCGGTACTGGCGGCAGGCCTGCCGTTATTCGTGGAAAAGCCCATATCTATCAACTGGGACACCGCCTCTGAAATCGCGATTCTTGCCGCGAAGAGCGAGGTCCGGACGGCGGTCGGTCACCACTGGCGGTACCTGGGCATCGTCGAGCAGGCCCGGGCGCTGCTGCGCGACCGTCCGATCCGGCTGGTGAGCGGGGCATGGCTGGACAAGGTGCCGCCGGTGGCCTGGTGGCCGCTCCGGGACCGCTCCGGCGGCCCCGTCGTCGAGCAGGCGGCACACGTGCTGGACCTGGCGCGGCACCTGGCCGGCGAGATCACCGAGGTGACGGCCGCCGGCAACGGCACCCCGCCACCCGTCGAGGGCGCCGATGTGGACGGTGCGACCGCCGCCACCCTGCGCTTCGCGAGCGGCGCGGTGGGCACCCTCGCCGCGACCTGCGTGCTGGGCTGGAAGGAACGCGCGGGCCTGGAGATCTACGCCGACGGGCTGGCCCTGGCGCTGACCGAGACCGGGCTGACCGTCCGCGACGCCGACGGGCAGCGCACGGTGGACGGCGATCCGGAGAGTGCGCGGGTCGCCGTCGACCGGGCCTTCATCGACGCGGTCCGGGGCGACGGCGACGACATCCGGGTGCCGTACGCCGAGGCGCTGCGTACCCATGCCGTCGCCCTGGCCGTCGCCGAGGCCGCGGCGACCGGCCGGGCGGTCGCCCCCCGCGCCGCGGTGGTCCCGCATGCCTGACCGCACCGTCATCGTGGCCGCTCCCGGCCGGCTGGAGATCGCCGAGCAGGAGGCGGCCCCGCCGGCCGCCGGCGAGTTCCGGGTCGCGACACTGTTCAGCGGCGTCTCGGCCGGCACCGAGCTCAGCTACGTCAAGGGCACCAACCCGGCCCTGCACCACGGCTTCGACCCGGTGCTCGGCCTGTTCGGCGGCCCCGTCCCGCGGCCCTTCCCGGTCACCCGGCTCGGCTACATGGAGGTCGCCCGGGTGGAGCGGAGCCGCACCCCGGCGGTCGCCGAGGGCACGGTCGTGGCGATGACCTACGGGCACCGCACCGGCTACACCGGCGACCCGCTGCGCGACCGGGTGGTGCCGCTGCCCGCCGGCCTCGACCCGTTGCTCGGCGTCTACGTCGCGCACATGGGCCCGATCTGCGCCAACGGCCTGCTGCACGCCGCCGCGGAGCTGCACGGCCCGGCCGTTCGCGGGCTCGGCGACGGCGTGGCGGGCCGGCGCGTCGCGGTGACCGGCGCCGGCGTGGTCGGCCTGCTCACCGCCCTGTTCGCTCGCGCGCACGGCGCCGCCTCCGTGGTCGTGCTCGACCCGACGCCGCAGCGCCGCGCGGTGGCCGCCGCGCTCGGCCTGGAGACCCTGGACCCCGGCGACGGGGACCCCGCGGTGACCCTCAAGACCGCCTGGCGGCACACCGCCGACGACCGCGGCGCCGACGTGGTCTTCCAGTGCCGCGGCCAGGCCTCGGCGCTGCAGCTCGCGCTGCGGCTGCTGCGACCGCAGGGCACGGTCGTCGACCTGGCCTTCTATCAGGGCGGCGCCCAGGAGGTGCGGCTCGGCGAGGAGTTCCACCACAACGGGCTGGGGCTGCGCTGCGCCCAGATCGGCCGGGTGCCGCGGGGCCTCGCGCCGGACTGGGACCGCGAACGGCTCTCCGCCGCCACGATCGACCTGCTGCGCGCCGACGGCGAGGCGATCCGCGAGCACCTCGTCTCGGCCGTGGTGCCGTTCGACGAGGCGCCGAAGCTCCTCGACGACCTGGCCGCCCGCCGCCGGCACGAGCTGCAGGCGGTGCTGGCCTGCTGAGAGGGTGCTGAGGGACACAATCCGGCCGGGGTCGATCACGGATACTCTCGGCGCATGGCCGCGCGGAGGGTGGGACTGCCCGCGCTACTGCCATATCTGCGCGAGCACCGCGGCACGCTGGCCGTGGTGGGCGTGCTCTCCCTGATCACCGCGGTCACCGCGCTCGTGCAGCCGGTGCTGGTCCGCGCGGTCCTGGACGGCATCGGCGCGAGCCGGCCGGTCGGCGGCGCGGTGGCCCTGCTGGTCGCCCTGCTGCTGACCGGCGCGGCCCTCGACGGGTTCCGCGACTTCCTGCTGCAGCGCACCGCCGAGGGGCTGGTGCTCACCACCCGGCGCCGGCTGGCCCGGCACCTGCTCCGGCTGCCGATCGCCGAATACGACGCCCGCCGCACCGGCGACCTGCTGTCCCGGGTCGGCGCCGACACCACGCTGCTGCGCGCGGTGGTCACGTCCGGGCTGTTCGAGGTCGTGACGGGCGCGGTGATGGTGGTCGGCGCGACGATCGCCATGGCCGTGCTCGACCCGCTGCTGCTCGGCGTCGCGCTGTGCGGGCTCGCAGTGGGCCTGACCGTCGCGATCAGCGTCTCCCGCCGGGTGCGGGGCCTGTCCGAGCTGGCGCAGGCCCGGCTCGGCGAGATGACCTCGGCGGTCGAGCGAGCCATCTCGGCGGCCCGCACCATCCGGGCCAGCGGCGCCGAGGACCGCGAGGCCGAGACGGTCAACCGCAGCGCCGTGCAGGCCTACGACGCGGGCATGCGGGTGGCCCGGCTGCGCGCGCTCATCGGGCCGGCGTCGACCGCGGCGACCCAGGGCGCCTTCCTGCTGGTGCTCGGCGTCGGCGGCGCGCGGGTGGCCTCCGGCGCGATCAGCGTCGGTGACCTGGTGGCGTTCGTGCTGTTCCTGTTCTTCCTGGTGATGCCGCTCGGGCAGGCGCTGAACGCCTACACCCAGCTGCAGACCGGGCTCGGCGCGCTGCAGCGCATCGAGGAGATCCTCGACCTGCCCGCCGAGACCACGGGGGACGACCCGGTGCGGGCCGCTCCCGCCGGCGACGGGGAGCCGGCGGTCGTGCTGGAGAACGTCAGCTTCGGCTATCCCGGCGGGGCGCCGGTGCTGCACGAGGTCTCCTTCACCGTCCCGGCCGGCAGCCGGATCGCGCTGGTCGGGCCGTCCGGCGCGGGCAAGTCCACCGTGCTCGCGCTGATCGAGCGCTTCTACGAGACCACCTCGGGCACCATCCGGGTCGGCGGCACCGACGTCCGGCAGATGCCCCGCGACGCCCTGCGCCGCCGGCTCGGCTACGTCGAGCAGGAGGCCCCGGTGCTGGCCGGCACGCTGCGCGACAACCTGCTGCTGACCGCGCCCGGCGCCGGCGAGCAGCGCCTGCTCGCCGCCCTGGCGCAGGTCAATCTCGGTGCGCTGGCGACCCGCACCCCGCAGGGCCTGGACGTGCAGGTCGGCGAGGGCGGGGTGCTGCTCTCCGGCGGCGAGCGGCAGCGCCTGGCGATCGCCCGCACGCTGCTGGCCGACGCGCCGATCCTGCTGCTGGACGAGCCGACGAGCAATCTCGACGCCCGCAACGAGGCGGCCCTGCGCGACGCGATCGCGGCGGCCGCCGTCCAGCGGACGCTGATCATCGTCGCCCACCGGCTGAGCACGGTGGTCGACAGCGACCAGATCATCGTGCTGGAGGAGGGCCGGGTCGTCGCCGTCGGCCCGCACGAAGAGCTGCTGGAGACCAGCCCGCTCTACCGGGAGCTCGCGGCGCATCAATTGCTGGTCTCCTGAGCGGTCGGCTGTCCGCTCTGCTGAGCTGTGGGCGAAACAGGCGGGAGTCGGCACCATGTCTCAAGCCAAGTGAAGTACCGTAACCGCCCATGGGTGTGTCGCAGCGGTTGAAGAACCGGTTCCGCAAGTTCCTGCAGCGTCCGGGCACCACGGTCGATCTGGCGCCGCTGGAGCGCCGGCTGCCGGCCATCGAGGCCCGCGAGGAGGCGCTGCGTGAGCTCGACGACGCGGCGCTGACCGAGGCCGCCGGCGCGGCGTCGGACTACACGGAGATCTGTGCGGTCGGCCGGGAGGCCGCCTGGCGCGCCCTCGAGCAGCGGCCGTACGACGTGCAGCTCGTCGGCTCGATGGCGCTGCTCTCCGGCAAGGTCGCCGAGATGGCCACCGGTGAGGGCAAGACGCTGACCGCGACCGTCGCCGCGTACGGCCACGTGCGCCTGGGCAACGGCCCGGTGCACGTGCTCACCGTCAACGACTATCTGGCCCGCCGCGACGCCACCTGGATGGAGCCGGTCTACAAGCTGCTCGGCCTCACCGTCGGCTGGGTCACCGAGGCCTCCACCCGCGAGGAGCGCCGCGAGGCCTACGCCGCCGACGTCACCTACGTCTCGGTCAGCGAGGCCGGCTTCGACTACCTGCGCGACCAGCTCGTCACCGACATCGACGACCGGGTGCAGCGCAAGCTGGCCACCGCCGTCGTCGACGAGGCCGACTCGATCCTGATCGACGAGGCCCGGGTGCCGATGGTGCTGGCCGGCAGCATCGCCACCGAGAGCGACCCGGTGCACGACGCCGCCGAGCTGGTCCGCGACCTGCGCGCGGGCAAGGACTACGAGGTCGCCGAGGACGGCCGCAGCGTCGCGTTCAGCAACGCCGGCCTGGAGGCCCTCGAGAAGAAGATGGGCATCGACCTGTACGCGGACGACCAGGTCGCGCAGCTCTCCGCGGTCAACGTGGCGCTGCACGCCCGCGCCCTGCTGCGCCGCGACGTCGACTACATCGTGCGCGACGGCAGCGTCGAGCTGATCGACGAGATGCGCGGCCGGGTGGCCCAGCGCCGCCGCTGGCCCGACGGCCTGCAAGCGGCCGTGGAGGCCAAGGAGGGCCTGCGCGCCACCGCCGAGGGCGAGGTCCTCGACACCATCACCGTGCAGGCCTACATCGCGCTGTATGCGACGGTCTGCGGCATGACCGCCACCGCGGTGCACGTCGGCGAGCAGCTCCGCGAGTATTTCAAGCTCGAGGTCGCGGTCATCCCGTCGAACACGCCCAACATCCGCGAGGACGAGCCCGACCGGATCTACTCCGCGCACGACATGCGCGACGAGGCCCTGGTCGAAGAGATCAAGATCGCCCACGACAAAGGCCGGCCGGTGCTCATCGGCACCCTCGACGTGAAGGCGTCCGAGCTGCTGGCCAAGCAGCTCGCCGCCGCCGGCGTGCCGAGCAACGTGCTGAACGCGAAGAACGACGACGAGGAAGCGGCGATCATCGCCGAGGCCGGCGCCCTGGCCGCGGTCACCGTCTCCACCCAGATGGCCGGCCGCGGCGTCGACATCCGCCTCGGCGGCAGCGACGGCAAGGACGCGGAGAAGGTCGCCGAGCTGGGCGGCCTCTACGTCATCGGCAGCGGCCGGCACGACAGCCGCCGCGTCGACGACCAGCTGCGCGGCCGCGCCGGCCGGCAGGGCGACCCGGGCGGCTCGGTCTTCTTCGTCAGCCTGGAGGACAACCTGATCACCCGGCACGCCGGCGACATCCTGCCGTCGTCGCCGCGGATGGACATGGACGGCGTCGTGCACGACGAGCAGGTGGAATACGCCGTCGAGCACGCCCAGCGGGTGGCCGAGGGCGTCAACCACGAGATCCACCGCAACACCTGGCGATACAGCGTGGTGATCGAGGAGCAGCGGCTGGCCCTGGCCGAGCGCCGGGAGCGGCTGCTCACCTCCGAGGTCGCCGCGATCATGCTGCTCGAACGCACGCCGGAGAAGGCCAAGGAGACCGACGAGGACGTGCTCTCCGACGCGGCCCGCTCGATCGCGCTGTACCACCTGGACCGGCTCTGGGCCGAGCACCTGGCCGAGCTCTCCGAGGTCCGCGAGGGCGTGCACCTGCGGGCGCTGGGCAAGCTCGACCCGCTCGACGAGTTCCACCGCTCGGCCGTGCCGGCATTCCAAAAGGTCTTCACGGAGATCGAGGCGCGCACGATCGCGACGTTCGAGGAGCTCGACCTCACCGACGGCTACAACCCGGACAACGCGGAGATCGTACGCCCGAGCGCCACCTGGACATACCTGGTGCACGACAACCCGTTCGGCTCGGAGCTGGACCGCCTCATCGCGGCAGTCGGCCGCCGCCTCACCTCGGGCGGCTGAGCGCGGCTGAGTCCGGCGCGGTCGGTCGCCTCATCTTGGGCGGCCGGCCCGGTCGGGTTGCCGCCTCATCTTGGGCGGCTGGGTCCGGCCCGGTCGGGTTGCCGCCTTACCTCGGGCGGCTGAGTCCGATCCGGTCCGGTCGGGTGCGGTGGCCGAGTCGGCCGTCAGGGATGGCGGCTCAGCCCGGTCCCGTCAGGAGTGCGGTGTGCCCGCGTGGTGGGCGGCGAGGATGTCGCCGCCGAAATCGCCGCGCGGGCGGCGCAGCACGCTGTGCGCGTGGTTGCCGTCGTCGGTGGTGTTGTCAAACTCGATGAGCAGGTCGTCGGCCTGGATCCGGTAGTAGTGCCGGGTGCCCGGGCCGGGCGGCCCCTCCCAGGCGAAGTGCACGTCGCCGCCGGCCGGGTCGAGGGCCGCGGCCAGCTCGTCCGGCAGCCGGCCCAGATGCAGCGCGACGAGCTGATCGAGCAGGGCCCGTTCGCCCGGTCGCAGGTCGGCGCGGGCGATCCCGGCGGGGGCCAGGCGGGTGCTGACCGGCCCGGTCGCCGAGCGGATATCGTACGGGGCCTGATCGGCCACGACCGCGCGGCTGCGGGCCGCCGCGGGCAGGGACCGCAGCAGCTCGGTGCCGAGGTCTTCCTCGATCGCCAGCGGCCGCAGCACCGTGCGCCCGGCGGTGTCCACCCGGGCCGGGTTCGCGCCCAGGAAGACCGGCGCGGGGGAGACCCGGTCCCCGGCCAGGGTCATGCTGACCGACAGGTGGTGGCCCTCGAAGCGCCAGCCCCACTCGTCGTCGCCGGGCGCGCCGAAGACGATCACCCGGTAGTCCTCGCTGTGCCGGCCGCGGGCCCAGCCCTCCCGGCGGTCGAGGATCTCCTCCAGCGCCAGCACGGTCATGGCCTGCGCGTATGCGGGCGGGCTCAGCGCGGTGGCGAGCAGCCGGTGCGCGGCCTTGCGGGCGGTGATCCCCAGCTCGGTGAGGCTCAGCCCGGGCCGGGGGCGCGGCCTGTACTCGATCCAGCGGCGCGCCGCGTCGTCATCGAAGGCGGCGCCGGCCCGCGCCCCCTCGGCGGTCGAGAGCAGGGCGGTAGCCGCCGCACGCATGTCACCAGCGAGCGTCACAGCCACTCTCCGCCCGGCAGCGCGTCCATCGCCGGCCGGCCATCCGGTGTGGGAACCCGATGGTTTCGCCCATCCCATTCCTCGGCCATGCGGGCCAGCCTACGGTGCTAATGTCTGGCGCACATTATCCGGGGGTGAGCGGTGACCGACGGGGTCTACGTGGGCCGGGCCGGGCCGGACGGCGCGGCCAACCAGGGCTGGCTGCTCGGCCATTTCATGCCCAAGGGTGAGCTGTTGCACAGCGCCGACGTCGAGGTGAAGTGGGGCGTGCACGCGCCGGGCGAGCGGCGCGCCGCTTGGGCCACCGACGAGGTCCGCACGGCCCTGCTGGTGCTGATCCGCGGGTCGTTCGACATCGAGCTGCGCGACCGCACGGTGCTGCTGCGCGAGCCCGGCGACTATGTCGTCTGGGGTCCCGGCGAGGACCACTCCTGGCAGGCCGGGCAGGTGGAGACCGTGGTGCTGACGGTCCGCTGGCCCTCGCTGCCGGGCTGGCGCCTGCCGCCGGGCGCGCCGTGATCGGCCGGCGGCCGTCATTATTTGTCGCCGAAGACAAACGGTTGCCCGCCGTTAACCGCCGGCGCAGGTAATCGCATTCCCGCAGGTGGGAAAACACGATGCATCGAACGGTTTTGGAACGAGTTTCCCACAGTGTGGTTGCCGTCTTGACCCGGCAACCGCGTGGCCGGAAATATCGACCGCGGTTTAAGCGCGCATTAATTCGACACCCGTCATCGGGCGATGCCGGCCACTGCCGGCCACGCCGGCGATTTAGGCAAGACCGTTTCCATTCTTTTCGACGCAGGAGGATTCATGGCGGTCACCGCCCTGTCGGCACGCACGGGACGACATGCGAAGGGTTCGGGCCGGCTGGCCACGATCCGCCGCGTCGCCCCGGCGCCTGTGCCTCCCGCCGCGCTGACCATCACGCTCAACATCCCGCTAACCGGCGACGCGCTGCCGCCGCAGGCGCACCGGCTCATCGAGGCCGTCCGCGAGCTGGTCGAGGCCGGCCAGGGCTCGGTGGCCGTCGAGTCGCCGCAGGCCGAGCGTCCCGCCGACCCGGCTCCGCCGGCGCCGCGGGTGGAGCCGGACGGCATCATGGAGGTGCGGCTGCTGACCGCGTCGCGCCAGGTGGTCGTCGACGGTGAGCTGCTGCCGCTGACCCGGCTCGAGTTCGACCTGCTGCTGTTCCTGGCCGACCACCCGCGCCGGGTCTTCAGCCGCACCCAGTTGCTCAACGCGGTCTGGGGCTACGAGCACACCGGCGAGCGCACGGTCGACGTGCACGTGCGCCGCCTGCGGGTCAAGATGGGCACCCAACTGCCGTTGATCACCACCGTCTACGGGGTGGGCTACCGGCTGGCCGACGAGGCCCGAGTCGTGGTCCTGCCCCACGACTAGCGGGATCCGGGCGCGGTCCGGCCGCACGACCCTGGCGGGATCCGGGCGCGGTCCTGCCCCACGACTGGTGGGATCCGGGCGTGGTCCGGCCGCGTGACTAGAGTGGCCGGGTGCGGGTGCGTCCGGTGTCGGTCGAGGTCCTGGTCGAGGAGTTGGCCGACCGGCTGGCCGCCACCGGCGCCGGCGGGCGGCTGCGGGTCGCGATCGACGGCGCCGCCGCCGCGCGTCCCGAGGCCCTGGCGGACGCCCTCGTCGACCCGCTCCGGGTGCGGGGCCGCCCGGCCGTGCGCGTCGCCGCCGCGGACTTCCTGCGGCCCGCCTCGGTGCGCCTGGAGTTCGGCCGGACCAACCCGGACTCGTTCTACCTCGGCTGGCTGGACGAGGCCGGGCTGCGCCGCGAGGTCCTCGACCCGGCGGGCCCGGGCGGCAGCGGGCGCATCGTGACCCGGCTGTGGGACGCCCGCACCGACCGCGCGACCCGGGAACCGTACCGTGAGCTGCCCGCGGAGGCTGTGGTGATCGTCAGCGGCCCCCTGCTGCTCGGCGCCGGGCTGCCCTTCGACGTCACCGTCCATCTGCATCTCTCGGCGGCCGCGCTGGACCGGCGCACCGAGGCCGGGCAGCGCTGGACGCTGCCCGCGTTCGCCCGCTACGGCGAGGAGGTCGACCCGGCCGCCTTCGCCGACCTGGTGGTGCGGCTGGATGATCCACGGCGGCCCGCCGTGGTCCTCGGGCCATGAGTGAATCCTTCGTCACACCGCCGCTGAGCTGCGCCGCAAAAGCCGGATCCCGCAGTCCGTGGCGGTAACGTGCACTGACAGTTATGCTGCGGTTACTTTTTTGCGAGGGTCCCGTTTGGGATCTTCGCCGGTGGGTATCTGCGGGCTCCACGGTGTGACGCCAGGGCCGGCGCGGGGGACGTCCACCGGCAGGGGCAGAGGGAAGGGCAGGGGGAGCACATGCTCGTCAACAGCGCGGTCATCACGGGTAAAGGTGCCGACACCGCCAAGGGTCGCTCCAACGGAGAGGTCGAGCAGATCCGAGGGCTGCTGCGGACCCGGTTCGACGATCTGACAGCCGAGTACGAAGAGGCGGTCGCCGAGAACCAGAAGCTGCGTCTCGTCGAGATCGGCGATGCCGCCGGCGACGACCAGGCGGACAGCGGATCCAAGACCGCGGAACGCGACGCGGCGTCGTCGCTCATCCGCACTCTGCTCGACCGGCGGACGCAGGCGGAGCACGCCATGCAGCGCCTGGAGGACGGCACGTACGGCAACTGCGAGGGGTGTGGCAAGCCGATCCCGGTGGAGCGGCTCGCCGTCTTCCCGTCGGCGACCTCGTGCGTGGCCTGCAAGTCCAACCGCGAGCGGCGCGCGGGCTGAGTCCACGCCGCATCCGGTCCGCCGTTCCCAGCCGGGCGGCGGACCGGCCCTATCCGGGCTAGCTTGGCGTCATGGGCCAGATCCAGGTCGGCACCGCGTCGTGGACCGACAAGACGCTGCTCGCCTCGGGGTGGTATCCGCCGACCGCGGACAATCCCGAGAAGCGGCTGGCGCACTACGCGAAGAAGTTTCCGGTGGTCGAGGTCGACGCGACCTATTACGGCCCGCCCGCGGAGCAGACCACCAAGCTGTGGGCGCAGCGCACCCCGGAGGGCTTCACGTTCAACATCAAGGCCTTCAGCATGCTGACCGGCCACCCCACGAAGGTGTCCGCGATCTACAAGGACCTGCGGCCGGAGACGGAGAAGAAGAACGTCTACCCCGCCGACCTGCCGCCCCAGGCGTACGAGGAGATCTGGAGCCGTTTCCTGAGCGCCCTGGACCCCCTGGTCGAGGCGGGCAAGCTCGGTGCGCTGCTGTTCCAGTTCCCGCCGTGGTGGGGCATCCGCCGCGACAACAAGGACTACCTCCGCGAGGTGGCGGCGCGCTGCCGGCCGCTGCGGCCGGTCTTCGAATTCCGCAACGCCTCCTGGTTCGACGGCGACAACGCCGAGGAGACGGTTGAGTTTCTGCGCCGGCACGAGCTGCCGCTGGTCTGCGTCGACATGCCGCAGGGGCACAGATCCTCGGTGCCGCCGCTGCTGGAGGCGACCGCGGACCTGGCCGTGGTGCGCTTCCACGGCCACAGCGACAAGTGGACCAGCAAAGACATCCACGAGAAGTTCGGCTATGAGTATTCGAGGGCGGAGCTGCGGGAATGGGCGCCGAAGCTGCGCGCACTGGCCGACCAGGCCGCGACGACCCAGGTTTTCATGAACAATTGCTATCTGGACTACGCCCAGCAGAACGCGAGCCAGCTGATAGACCTTCTGACCAGCGACAATGTCTGATGCCCGGCATGCCTGCCCGCCAGTACAGCGCTCCTGGTCCCGATCAGCCCAGTGATGCGCTCGCGGAGCGCAGCTCGTCGAGGGCCTTCAGGAGGTAGGCGGCGAACTCGTCCGTGGGGGCGCGGTCGCCGTCGGACCATTCGGCGTACCCCCGTTTGAAGGCGAGGACGCCCAGCTCGCTGGCGAGGGCGGCGGTCGGATCGGGCACGCCGCGGGCGACCAGGGCAGTGGTCATGGCAGCCGCGAGGCTGACGCTCTTGAGGGCGTCGCGCTCCTGGAGTTCGGCGCTGGCGGCGACAGCCGCCTTCAGGCGCGGGGCGATCTCCCGGCTCATCGGGCCCATCGCGGTCGAGGCGCGTACGAGGCCGGCGGCGACTGCCTCGAGCGGGCTGGCGTCGGCGGGCGCCTCGGCGATGCCTTCGGTCAGCAGCAGGCTCAGTGTCTCCTGCCCGGCGACCAGCAGCTCGCGCTTGTCGGGGAAGTGGCGGAAGAAGGTGCTCTTGGTGACCCCGGCGCGCTCGGCGATCTGCGCGACCGTCGTGGCGTCGTACCCCTGCTCGGTGAACAGGTCGACGGCGGCCACGACAAGGCGTTCGCGTGCTCCTGGTTCCCATCGCCCCATAGAGCCATCATATGTGATGGGACTAGTGTCCCATCACTCTGGTACGGTGATGGGACAAGTGTCCCATCAATCGCGGGAGGGTTTCATGCACGTCTTCATCACCGGCGGCACCGGTCTGATCGGGTCCGCCGTCGTCGCCGAACTCCTCGGCAACGGCCACACCGTCCTCGCACTCGCCCGCTCCGACGCCTCCGCACAGGCCGCCTCGGCGGCAGGCGCCGAGCCGGTCCGGGGAGGGCTGGCCGATCTGGACGTCCTGCGCGCTGGCGTCGGGCAGGCCGACGGCGTGATCCACTTGGCCTTCGCAAACGACTTCAGCAGCCCCGAAGCCCTGGCGAACGCCGTCGCCGAGGAAAGCGCCGCCCTCGCCGCCCTCGGCGAGGCACTGGTCGGCAGCGACCGTCCCTTCGTCGCCTGCTCGGGTACACCCGCCGTGCCGGGCCGCGCCTCCACCGAGGCCGACCAGACTCCGACCGAGGGGCCGGTTGGTGGTCGCGGTCGTGCGGTCATGGGAGTCCTGAGCCTGGCTTCGCGCGGGGTCCGGAGCTCGGCCGTCCGCCTGCCACGGACCGTCCACAATGAGGGCTCAGGTGGGTTCGCCGGTGTGTTGACCGGGATCGCGCGTCAGAGCGGAGTGTCCGGCTACCCGGGCGACGGCACGCAGCGCTGGCCGGCCGTGCATGCTCTCGACGCCGCAGTCCTCTTCCGGCTCGCCCTGGAGCGGGCGCGAGCCGGCACCGTCTGGCACGCCGTGGGCGATGAGGGCGACCAGGTGCGTGATATCGCCGCGGTCATCGGCCGGCGACTGGGCCTACCCGTCGAGTCCGTGCCGGTGGAGACCTACGGCCCCCTCGGCGTCATCTTCGCGGCCGACCAGCCCTCGTCCAGCACTCACACCCGGCAGGCGCTCGGCTGGGAGCCGAAGCACCCGAGTCTGCTGGAGGACCTGGAGAACGTCCAGCCCTGACCAGCAGCTCGGAGCATGAGGCGGGCCCGCAGCCGGCGGCGTCGTTTCGTGCCTACTCGTTCAATGAGTACTGCTCCGATGAGTCCTGTTACGACCGTGCGCTGGCGCCTATCGTGTCGAAAGGTGCCGCTCGTCGCGGGTGAGGTCGGGCCTGGTGGCCCGGGACACCCTCGGCTGGCTCGACGACCACGGGGCGTCGTGGACGGCGTGGAGCTGGGCACCCCGTGGGGCGACTGCTGGTCGCTGGTGAAGGACCGGGGCGGCGAGCCGACCTCCGTGTGAGGTGAGGAGTTGCGGCGCCGGGTGGCTCTCCGTGCAAAGGGAGGATCATGAAGGCGGCGAAGATCCTCCTGGCGTCGGCGATCGTCCTGCTGCTCCTTTCGGGTGATCTCCGTCTTCCTGGCGTGCCCGCGTACGACGCGTTGATCCAGGCGGCGAAGGACGCCGACGAGCCCGACACCGCGCTGCTGCTCGCGGCCGAGGGGTATCGGTTCGCCCCGGATATCGAGGCCGAACGAATACTTTTCGAACAGACGAAGGACGTCCGGCTGGTCGGCTACCTGCGCGAGCCGAAGGCGATCAGTTCCCTGGCCCTGACCGACGACGGAAGCCGCCTGGTCGTCGGCTCCGGCGACGGTGAGCTGGTCGTCGTCGACCTCGCCGACGGAAATCGCCGTCGGCTCCGCGCATCCGTGGTCGATCACGGCCTTGCCCTGTGGCGGGACTCCCTGCTCGCCTCGGCGGACAAGAGCGGGCAGGTCGTCGTCTGGGACCTGGCCGAAGCCCGGGAGAGATACCGGCTGAGCATGCCCGGCGTGACGGCCGTCGCCCTGTCGGCCGACGGCACCCGGCTGGCGGCCGCCGCCGGGGATGGTCAGCTGCTGGTCGCCGGGGCGTCGAGCGGTGAGCCGATCCTCCGGAAGGACCTTCGGATCGGGGCCCTCGGGTCCGTCGAGTTCTCCCCGAGCGGCGGCCTCCTGGCCGTCGGCGGCCGGGCCGGCACGACCGTCCTCCTGGACACCGCCCGGTGGAACGCGGCGGGAAGGCTCCCGAACGAGCCGCCGGCCCCGGTCGACAGCCTCGCCTTCGCCACCG